>JBPCUI010000045.1:0-6384 GCA_051011235.1 Flavobacteriaceae bacterium | reverse complement strand
TTTATGCTGTATTGACCTCGGGGTGGGAATTAGTGAACCATAAACAAAGCATTGGCGAAGAAGAGCTTGCCATTTTCCCAAAATCCCCTGAAGAGTGGATTGTCTACGAAATAGATTACGCGCCCTTTCTCGATAGCTTCTACTCCAAAAACCAAACTGTTTACCAATCGATCCGGGGTTTCACTTCCTGAAAACCCGGCCACCGGTTGGGTTTGCTTACCAATGGTGGCCACGTTGCCGGAATCCAGAAAGTTATAGCTTCCGTTACGCAGTTTCAAGGTGTAATAAAAATTATCATATCCAAAGGCGAGCGGATGGCTGGGATCTAAATCCGTTTTAAAAATGGCACCCTTAACGTCTTCTTTCAGTCGCTCTCTGGCCGACAGGTCATATTTATTCAATTGCTTTTTTGTACTGTCTTTCGAAATTTTCCTGGCTCGTATGCCATAGCCCTCTTGTCCTGCAAAACCTTTTATGGCTCCACTAAAAAGTATTAAGTTTCCTCCTTCTGCTGCCCAATTTCGAAGTTTAAGACGCAATTCATCATTCATAAAATTCTCATAACCTGAACCGTGGGGCATAACAAGTACATCATAGTCGCTGAGGCTGATACTCTTTAATCGTTCTGCTTCAATGGTCGTCATGGGGTAATCCAGTTCCTGTTCCATAAAATACCAGATTTCGCCAAAACTCAATGTTGAGGTTGGGGTACCGCTAATTACAGCAACCTTTGGCTTTCGAAGCATTTTAACGTGTCTGGAACCCAGGTCTCTTCCGTCATCAACAAATCCGGTCTTGGTGCCAAACAATTCTTTGCGGTACTTTTTGGCATTGTTTTGTATTATCTCCTCAAAATCCCTGGTAGCTTCATTATCTTTTTTGGTTATAATCAAAGTCCCGCTTGGATGTACGGCATTATCTATTTTAAAGGATTCCTGGGTACTGCGCACCCTGATTCCCTGGCGAAGAAGTGAGGATAAGAACCGCGCATCCTGCATACTGTTCCAATCGGCGATATAGGCATAGGGCGCTTCTTTTTCTTCTTTAACAGACAACGATTTTTGAAGGAATTTCTGCTTCACTACCTTATTCCCGGTGGCCATGGCATCTAAACCATAGGCATAGGGCAAAGACCAGGCTGTAATATCATAGGTAAGGGAGTCTGATAGTTTGGCATCCGGTTCAAATAGTACCTTAACTAATGTGCCTTTAGGCTGATCCGTACCAATGACAAGGCTTTGTTCATCACATGTAAATGATTCGAGCTTCCGGGTATTATATCTGTAACCTTTGATGGTGGTACCCGTACCCCGACCGTAATCTATTCCGTGCCTGTCTAACCAGGCAGTCAGGGTTTGCAAATGATCTTCCTTACCTTTCATTACATAGGTCTGATACCTGTATTTCTTAGGTTTAAAGAATTTTGCAAACTCCTCATTCAATTTATCAGCGTTTTGGAAGGCAACCTCTACCGTAGATAAGCCGGTTGTAAGATGATGCGCAATTCGATCTTTTAGAGTAAGTGTATCACCGGTTTGTGTCAATATTCCAAGTCCAGCCCTGCCACCACCACCTTGCTCATAGGTCATTCCAATTGCTCCGTTATAGGTGGGGTATGTATCGCCATAGCTCGGATAGAACAGGTCGAACCGTTCTTTGGTAAAGTAGAGCCAACCGTTGGCGTCGAAGTATTTAGCGTGATTTTTACCGATGATAGTTTGAAATTCCCGCTGGAAACTGGTAATCACCTCATGAAAAGGTTCCGCAGCAGGAGCAAAATAATAGGGATAGTCAACACCTTGTTCGTGAAAATCTACATGAATATGAGGCAACCATTGATTATAAACCACAATTCGTTGTCTGCTTTCCAACTGGGTGAGCCAGGCCCAATCCCGGTTTAGATCGAACATATAGTGATTACTTCTTCCGCTGAGCCAGCCCTCATTGTGTTCCGCGCTCAGTGGATCCACTTCATAAGGTGTGTTTTTAACCTGGTTATACCAATTCACATATCGGTCGCGGCCGTCAGGATTTATACAGGGATCCACGATTATTACGGAATTATCCAGATATTCCTTTTTGGAAGTCAGCAGCTCATAGAGCGTTTGCATGGCAGCTTCAGTACTTACACTTTCGTTGCCGTGTACATTATAGCTCAGCCATACAATTGCCTTGCCAGAGCCCGACCCCCCGTTTAAGCTTTCAAGATGAGCCTGGCGAATCTCTTCCAGCGAATTCATGTTTTCTGCTGAAGATAGTTGGAGTAGGAGCAGTGGCCGATCTTCGTTTGTTCTGCCGTATTCGCTGAGATAAACCCTGTCCTTCGCCGCACGAGCCAAATAATGACAATAATCTACCACGCGGTGGTGGCGGGTAAATTTAGTTCCGAGATCATAGCCTAAAAAATCCGAAGGAGATTGAAGTACCTGACTGCTTGCAAGTCCAAACGTGAGCAGGCACAAAAGCACGGATAACTTTTTCATAAGGGTCCTTCGTTTTAGTGCAAACTCAAATCTAAAGAATAATTACCATTTAGTTCGATAAGATCGTTGAATATCCGATACCCACGGGTCAGAGGTGTTCAGGGAGACATCTTAACGTATTTTTGTGAGGAGATAGCGTTAGGAATCCTATCTTTGGTTGGAATATGATTCGTTCTATGGACGTCGAGTGTTTAACCTATCGAAAAACCGGTTACTTTACCAAGCTTATTACTGATTATTTGGACGAAAACAAAAATCTTCGTCCTTTTTGTAATCACTTTCCAAGCCTAGAAGCGTTCAAACAGCAGCTGGAGGAAAAGAAGGCGAGTTATCCTGCCCAACATCGCCAGGTGCTTTGTGAAGTCCTAACCTCACAGTACGATGGGATTAAATTGTCCAAGGCTACATCAAATCATCTCAAGAACCTTCAGGAACAGTCGACTTTCACAGTTGTCACCGGTCACCAGCTCAACTTGTTTACGGGTCCCTTGTATTTTCTTTACAAGATTATCAGTACGATAAATTTATGCAAGGAGTTGGCTGCTGCTTACCCGGAGTTCAAATTCGTGCCGGTATACTGGATGGCTACCGAAGATCACGATTTTGAAGAGATCAACTATTTCAATTTCAGGGGTCAGAAAATAAAGTGGAATAAGGATCTAACAGGAGCTGTTGGCCGATTCGACACTAAAGGTCTGGATGCCGTATACAGTGCATTCAAATTAGTTGTTGGGAATAATGAACGGTCCGACTATTTATTACAGCTTTTCAAGGAGGCTTACCTCGATCATCAGAATCTGGCCGAAGCAACAAGATTTATAGCAAATGAACTTTTCGGGGCATATGGACTGGTAACTGTCGATGGCGATGACGCCCGGCTAAAAAAGCTTTTGGCTCCATATATTGAACAAGATCTTTTGGAAAAGAGATCGTTCCAGGAAGTGTCCAAAACTATTGAGCAATGGGGGGATTTAGAATCTAAATACAAAGTACAGGTCAATCCGCGTGAGATCAACTATTTCTACCTGAGGGATCAGGTCCGTGAACGAATTGTTGAGAACGAAAATGGATTTATGGTAAATGATTCGGATATCAGGTTTACCCGGAAAGAAATTTTAAAAGAACTCGAAACGCACCCCGAACGTTTCTCCCCAAATGTTATAACCCGTCCGCTTTATCAGGAAGTGGTACTTCCCAATCTCTGCTATATTGGGGGTGGAGGAGAAATTGCTTATTGGCTGGAGCTCAGGAGTACCTTTGATTCCAATTCAATACCATTTCCCATATTACTGCTGAGAAATTCGGCCCTGGTCATCTCGGGCAAGCAAAATAACAAGTTGAAAAACCTCAATCTGAATCTGGAGGATGTCTTTTTGAAGCAGAGTAGTTTAATCAACAAGAAGATCCGTGAAATATCCAATATCAATATTGATCTGAGTGCTCAAAAAAAACATCTGAAAGAACAATTTGAAAATCTTTATAAAATTGCCGAGCTTACAGATAAATCCTTTATGGGTGCTGTGAAGGCACAGGAAGTGAAGCAAATAAAGGGGATAGATCATTTGGAAAAGCGCTTACTCAAAGCTCAGAAAAGAAAGCTAAAAGACCAGGTAATCCGTATGACAGAATTGCAAAACCAGCTTTTCCCCAATGAATCACTGCAAGAGCGGATTTTGAATTTTTCAGAATTATATCTGGAATTCGGACCTGAACTCATACCAAGGTTAATGGATGCTCTAAAACCCTTAAAACTGGAATTTACTGTTATAAAACTCTGAACAGCCCGATTATTGAATATACCAAACACAAATAACCAAATGCATAAGTTAGATATAGCGACGGTAGAAATGACACTGGATGTTATGAAGTACGCTATTAACCGGATCACCAATACCCGACCCGATCTCGGGTCGCCGAAGAAAGAGGAAGAATTAAAAAAATTAGTTGGAGAGACTATTACCAGCGAGGGAATTGGTGGTGAAAAGGCCTTTGAATTATTCAGGGATGTTTTGGAGAAGGCAAGTGTACCCATTGATCATCCCAGACACCTGGCGTTTGTCCCCGCTGCTCCTACGCGAGCGGCAATTATGTTCGATCTTGTGACTTCGGCAGCGAGTATCCACGGAGCGTATTGGATGGAAGGAGCCGGAGGTATTTTTTGCGAGAACCAGGCAATCAAATGGTTGATTTCGCTAACCGGTATGCCCGAAGGTGCCTTTGGTGTCTTTACGAGCGGAGGAACGGCAGCCAATCTGTCGGCCATAGTCACGGCTCGTGAACAATGGAGAAAAAAGAATGGCCATGAAGACCGGAAGGGTATTATTTTATCTTCTACCGGGGCGCATTCGTCCATTAAATCAATGGCCAAGGTGATCGATGTGGAACTGGTTTTAGCGGAGACCGAAGATCGGATGACAGCAGAACTTTTAAGACAAAAACTTAGCAGTTTAAGCCAGAAAGACCGTTTGCGTGTTTTTGCCGTGGTGGCTACAGGAGGTACCACCAATGCCGGCATTGTGGACGATCTTGAAGGCGTAGCAGAGTTCTGTAAGCAGGAAGATCTGTGGTTTCACGTGGACGCCGCCTATGGTGGCGGTGCGTTGGCGGCAGATTCGGTCAGGAAATTATTTACAGGAATAGAGCATGCAGATAGTATCACCATCGACCCCCATAAATGGTTGTTTTCACCATACGATTGCGGTGCCATTCTTTACCGCCACCCGGAATTGGCCAAAGAGGCCCATGAACAGGAGGGATCTTATCTTGAAATTATAAAGGATCCCGGTGCTCACGGCTTCAACCCTGCCGATTATCAAATTCAGCTGACCAGAAGGCTGAGGGGAATGCCACTTTGGTTTTCCCTCGCCACTCATGGAACGGATAAATACAAATGGGCTGTTGAAAGGGGAATTTCCCTGGCAAAACTCGCTGGTAAATTAATTGGTGAACGGAGCAAACTGGAGTTGGTAAGGCCACCGAGTTTGTCAATAGTGCTTTTTAGGAGAATCGGGTGGACCGAAGAGGATTATAAATCGTGGACGTATAAAAATCACAGTGAGGGACTTGCATTGGTAACTCCAACAAAGTGGAAATGGAAAAATAAAATTGAAACAGTGGTTCGATTTTGTTTTATCAATCCTGATACCACTGAAGAAGACATCACATTGATCCTCGATACCATGGATTGAGTCTTAAGGGGCGATATATTTGCCGTCCCAGAATCCTTCTATGAAGGAGTAATTCACGCGAATATGGTCCGGATCCTTTAATCTGAGATACTCAATTCTAAAAGGAGTAACATTTACTGCACAGAAATAATTATCCTCATGTAGATATTCGACTAATTCGGGACTTTCTACCGTAGAGCCAGGGGTTGTAGAACTGGTATAAGCCCTGCGAGCCGATCCTTTTACTTCCCTCCAGTACGATTTTATCGCTTCTTCCTCTTTGTCGATCGTAGCCATGCCATCGATCCTGATCTGAATTAAGTTAACGGCATCGTAGAATAGCAAGCTTACCCTGTTATTCTCGCGTATGTGCATTATTTTTTTCGATCGATAGTCCGTAAAAAAGGTCAGTAAAAGATCTTTATTCGCTTTTCTGAGTACAAGGATTCGTTGCCTAACCATATGGTCTACACCAACAGTTGCCAGGCTAAAATAACGGAATGGGTGGTCTTTTTCTGCAGCTCCTTTTTGTAACTCGGATTTGAGTTCATCGAAGTATTTATCAGTCATTATCGCATTGGTATATCTGTAGTAAAGATAATTATTTTTAAAATGAGGTAGGGTATTTTAATTCTGGATTGTTATAGTATAAATTGCTATGAAAAAGCAAAATTTATTAGTGTCATAATAAGTTCATGTGTTTAGGTTGGTTTTTGATTAGAAAAGCCCTGTAG
>JBPCUI010000044.1:0-4616 GCA_051011235.1 Flavobacteriaceae bacterium | reverse complement strand
GGAAAGAAAGGGGAGGGAAGAGGAGAAGAAAGAGCAAGGAAAAAAAGAAAAAAAGAAGGGGAAATGGAAAAGAAGGGAAAAAAGGGCAGTGGAGAAATTTCGGAAAAGATGCTGGGTGCAACCGCTGTTATGCAGGGAGGTGATATTAAAGGCATTGTAACAGACGGCGATATCCGTCGAATGCTCAACAATTACGAAAACATCAATGGTCTCACGGCCAAGGATATCATGACCACCAATCCAAAAACTGTCGAAGCCAGTGTATTGGCTGTAAAAGCGCTAAAAGAAATGCGATCCAAGGGCATTTCGCAATTATTAGTTGTTGAAGAAGGCAAATATATCGGGGTTGTGCATCTTCATAATTTAATCAAGGAGGGCATCATGTGATGGCAGAAGTCAAAAAAGAACACAATGAAATGTCTTTCCTCGACCATTTGGAGGAATTGCGATGGCATCTAATTCGATCGACCATTGCAATCGTTGCGCTAGGTTTTATCGCATTTTTAATGCGTGAATTTATTTTTGACACAGTAATTTTCGGGCCAAAACAACCAGATTTTCCCACTTACGGAGTTTTCTGTAAACTCTCAAGACTAATTGGTTTCAGCGAGGCATTTTGTAGCAACGAGCCTTTGTTCAGAATACAGAGTCGGGTAATGGCTGGCCAGTTTTCGGCACATATCTGGACTTCGATCTGGGCCGGTTTTATCGTAGGATTTCCTTATTTGTTATACGAGATGTGGAAATTTATCAGCCCAGGGCTCTACGAAAAAGAACGCAAGCATTCCAGAGGCTTTATCCTCGTTGCCTCACTACTTTTCTTTACAGGCGTGCTTTTTGGTTATTATGTGGTAGCTCCTTTATCAATTAACTTCCTGGGGAGTTACCAGGTAAGTGAAGAAGTGTTTAACGATATAGATCTCGCTTCCTATATTTCGACCGTAAGGGCTGCTGTTATCGCCTGTGGTCTTATTTTTGAACTGCCCATAATAATCTACTTCCTGACGAAGGTAGGTTTGGTAACACCTGAAGTGTTAAGAAAATATCGCAAAGTGGCACTGGTTCTTGTATTAGTCCTGTCTGCCATCATCACCCCGCCCGATGTGGCCAGTCAGATCATTGTGGCCGTACCCGTACTGATACTCTACCAAATCAGTATTTATATCTCCAAAGTGGTATTGAAAAGAGAGGCAAAAAGAAATAAAGTTTTTGCCAAAAAGGGTGAATGACATTAATCGGTACGGCAGAGAAATGAATGCAGGGATGAGGGAGCTTCCGAAGAAGTTAAGGAGGCTTTGAGCATAACGATATTGGTAGGGGTACAATTGTTATTTCAGACTTTAGGTGGGCCTGTGAATATTGGGAGTTGCCGGAGAATAAGTAGGGCGCAAGACGCCATTTCAGGACGAAGATACTCTCTGGCCTTAGTTAGATGAATCGCTAATAATCCGTTAATTGCGGGGTACATTAAGGATTATATGATTAATTTTGGCCGTTAAATATTATGAAGCTCAGAGCAGAAGAAATCATGAAGGCCTACAGAGGCCGTAAAGTGGTGAAAGGTATTTCCCTGGAAGTGAACCAGGGTGAGATCGTTGGATTGCTGGGACCAAATGGTGCTGGTAAAACTACCTGTTTCTATATGATTGTGGGCCTGATAAAACCTAATGGTGGCCGAATATTCCTGGATGATACCGAGATCACCAAGTATCCGATGTATAAAAGAGCGCAGAACGGCATTGGTTACCTTGCACAGGAAGCATCCGTGTTTCGCAAACTGAGCATCGAAAAGAATATTCTCAGTGTTCTTCAACTTACAAATTTGAGCAAAAAGGAACAGCATATGAGAATGGAATCACTCATTGAGGAGTTCGGACTAAGCCATATTCGAAAGAACCGTGGGGATCTTTTGTCTGGAGGTGAACGAAGGAGGACCGAAATTGCCAGGGCCCTCGCGACAGATCCCAAATTCATTCTGTTAGATGAGCCATTTGCAGGTGTGGACCCTGTAGCCGTAGAAGATATCCAGCGCATTGTAGCTCGATTAAAAGATAAAAATATCGGTATCTTAATTACCGATCACAATGTCCAGGAAACCCTGGCGATTACCGAAAGATCTTACCTGATGTTCGAGGGAGGAATTCTGAAATCCGGAGTGCCGGAGATCCTTGCAGAAGACGAGATGGTACGAAAAGTCTACCTCGGCCAGAACTTTGAACTTCGAAAGAAGAAACTGGAGTTTTAGAATCTCGTATGCCGCACTAACCATTGAATAGCAATTGTGGCGGATAGCAAAACATATCACGGATCAATACCACAAAAACAATCAAAATAACTTCGGATACTAAAACTAAGTACTCAATTTTGTATCCCACCGCGAGATCAATGAGCTGATAATGTACAATGCCACGATAACCGGTACTGCAATAAACTTTAGGGTCAGTAACAACACCAGACTCAAAATTAAAAATATATAACGCAAGGCATTGGATTTAAAGCTCCAGTCTTTAAATTTTAATGCAAAGAGTTCAATATTGGAGTTGAGAAGAAAGCTACTCAATACAATATGCCCTATCAAGAACCATGGATTCAGAATTAAGGCGCTAATGGCATCATTCCCCTGGTACATCAATATTAAAGGTAGGGACATGACTAAAAGTGCATTGGCAGGCGTTGGTAGTCCTATAAACGAATTCAGCTGGTCTTCATCCGTATTGAATTTAGCCAGACGGTAGGCAGAAGCAAGGGTGATCATAAAACCTAAAAATGGTAAGATAGAATTAAATTGAGTTACAGTCTCACCCAATTCGTAATCCTGCCAGGAAACAGCATTCCATCCACCGGTTTGAGACATTGCCAATAATTGGAACATAACAATACCGGGCACCAGGCCGCTTGTGATCATATCGGCAAGGGAATCCAAATGAATTCCTACTTCCGACTGAGCATTTAAGACCCGGGCCGCAAGTCCGTCAATAAAATCAAAAAATATGCCGATAAAAACAAATAACGCAGCCCATTCCAACTGATTTTGAGTTGCAAATACTGTAGCAATACAACCGCTGAGAACATTGAGCATTGTGAGGAAATGCGGAATCTTTTGCTTCATACCAGTCTGTTTGCGTAAATGTAAGACAATTTTAAAACTCCTGATTAACTTAAATTTCCAACTAATTTACAAATCAGATTTTGGCCTTGATTAAAGGAAGGCTACTACATTTTTCAGATATTTGCGGTTATCTAAAGACAAATCCTCCAGTTTTACAATCTAAATGCGATCGAAATTACATTGTTTAATTCTCTTATTTTTCTGCTGCTACACAGCCATATGTCAGACGCCCGGCTTATCGCCTGAAGCACAAATAAGTGTAATTACCTGTGGTCCGGGTAATGAGCTTTATACAGCTTTCGGTCACAGCGCATTCAGGGTTCAGGATGCGGAAATGGGACTAGATCTGGTTTATAACTATGGTACCTTTGACTTCAATGCCCCTAATTTTTATATGAATTTTGCGCGCGGCAAACCGATTTTTACCCTAAGCAGAAGCAGGTTTGTAAATTTTTTGTATACCTATCAGCTGGAAAGCCGCTGGGTTAAAGAACAGATCCTCGACCTGGACACCGAAGAAAAAAATCGCATTTTCCTTTTTCTTGAAGACAACTACAAACCCGAAAACAGGAATTATAAGTACGACTACATAAAGGAGAATTGCTCAACCAAAATACCGGAGGTGCTAAGTGAAGTACTGGGTACTTCACTTGTTTTCAAGGAAGATCATCTGAATGAGTCAAAAAGTTTCCGTGAATTGATGCAGAGCCACTTGCTTTGGAATTCCTGGGGAAGTATTGGTATAGATCTAGGCCTGGGTGCGGTTATAGATCGGGAAGCAAGTCCGATAGAACATATGTTCCTGCCAGACTATGTATTACTCCAGATGAATAATACTACTTTGGAGGGAAAGCCGCTGGTTGATCGGCAGCGTACTATTCTGGACCTCAATAATGGCCAGGAAATGCATTTTTTTACCAGTTCCCCTCTCTTTTGGGTTCTTTTACTCTGTATTTTCACGGTTACTATCACTTTTATAGATATCAGAAACCAAACACGCAGCAGGCGTCTGGATTTTGTATTGTTTTCAATGTCGGGTGCACTTGGCATTCTGATTGTTTTCCTCTGGTTCTTCACGGATCATAATGCGGCGGCGTTAAATTTTAATATACTGTGGGCTTTTCCCGTAAATACGGTGATAGCTTTTTATGTTTTAAGGAAGGAAATATTGCCTGCATGGATTCCCAAATATGTCAACATTGTGCTTGTACTTCTCATTATTCTGGTGATTTTATGGCTGGCAGGCTTGCAGGGATTTCATCCTCTGGCCCTGCTGATCGCATTGACTTTAGGCATCCGGTATCTGTTTCTTTACTTCTATTTCAAGAAGGTATATCCGGTCTGGGCGCGCGATATTTGGAAAACAAAAAGATCCTAATTGTCATATGTATTCCATAAATTTTAGGATTTGCTCATTATCGCTTAAATTTAGGAAAGCAATCTTATTATGGAAGTCAATATATATTACCTTTTAGCGGGTTTGGCGGTGGTGTACTTAGCGGTCTCC
>JBPCUI010000043.1:0-19770 GCA_051011235.1 Flavobacteriaceae bacterium | reverse complement strand
GAACAATTGATGGCGTATGCCACATACCGCCTTTGTATTCACAAATGAACATGTGATCCGTAAATACCGTTCCAAAAGAAAGGTTTTGAAAATCTACCTGATCAATTTTTGATGTTTTGGCTTTTTCAATGGTCAGGTTTTTTACCGTTGCATCCATATCCTTAAATTTTCGAACATAAAATTAATGAATTATACCTAGCTGTTACCGCTTTTTTCGTTTAAAATCACCAGTTTTGCAGATAACCACTTCATATTAAAGATTATGAAATCTTTTAACATTTTACTTGCCTATATTGTATTGATCGCCATTCCTTATTGTTCAAATCTTCGGGCTCAGGACAGCGGATCTGATGAAGTTAGCTCCTCTGAGATGGTATTTGGCGAATCATTTGAACTATCAGATATAAAAAATGATTCAGCTGCGGTGGAAGTTTTTGACCGGTTGGAAGGGAGCGAGGTGACCGAAGTACAGCTCCAGGCCGAGGTATTAAATGTTTGCCAGGTTAAAGGTTGCTGGATGGTTCTGGACCTGGATGGTGGTGTGCAAGCCAGGGTTACATTTAAGGACTACGGGTTTTTTGTACCGATGGATATTGTAGGTAAAGAGGTGATAGTTCACGGCCTGGCCCAAATGTCTGAAATAAGCGAAGATGATCGGAAACACTACGCAAAAGATGCCGGCCAGCCAGAAGAGGAGATCAATCGTATAGTAGGCTCAGAGAAGACGTACTCCTTAATTGCCGATGGGGTAGTGGTCAGGGACTGAGATGAAGCGAAGAATTATTACCACTGCAGACGGATCTCAAAGTATCCGAATCGAGGAATGGGACGAGCAATACCATTCCAAACACGGAGCTGTTAGTGAGTCTTACCATGTATTTATCAATAATGGCCTGCACCACCTCAAACGGAATCCTCTTGCCATCCTTGAAATGGGATTTGGCACCGGACTCAACGCATTGATCAGCCTGATTGAAGGAAAAAAAGCAGATCTGAATATCCATTATACTGCAGTGGAGGCCTTTCCACTAAAAGTTAATGAATGGAAAAATCTGAATTATGCGGAAGCGCTGCAAGCAGATTCGTTCAAAAAGGACTTCCAACTGATGCATTCCGGTTCATGGGAAGAGCCTGTTCGGATCACAGATTCCTTTCTTCTTACAAAACTTAAGACGGATATGGCGACTTTTTGTGCGAGCGCAGCATTCGATCTTGTATATTTTGATGCCTTCGGATTTCGTGTTCAACCAGAATTATGGACTCCTGCAGTATTTTCAAATATGTTCCAATCTCTTAATCAGGGAGGAATTCTTGTAACCTATGCAGCAAAAGGATCGGTGAGAAGGGCCTTGCAGGAGGTTGGTTTCACAGTCGAAAGGTTGGAAGGCCCGCCTGGCAAGCGAGAAATGCTAAGAGCTGTAAAGTAAAGCGACCCCGGCACTGAATAGAGTTATTACAATACTGTTAAATCCGAATTAAACCTTCTTCTGTCCGCTTCGGAAACCGATATCTTTGCAAAAATGTTGAAGATGAAGATTTTGATCGCCGGTGCTACTGGATTGGTGGGTAGAGATTTGGTAAGCTTGTGCGTAGAGAAAGGCCTGGAAATAAACTTTCTCACAACTAAAAAGGAAAAACTCGGTAGTATAGCAAATGCCAAAGGCTTTTACTGGAATCCGGCAGAGGGAGAAATAGATGTTAACTGTTTGGAAGGAGTCTCGGCTGTTATCAACTTGGCAGGTGCACCCATTGCAAAGCGATGGACCAGCGCCCATAAAGAAGAAATCCTCAACAGTAGAGTGCAGAGTTTAAGTACTTTGTACAGGGGTCTCGAACAAATGGAGCAAGGATCGGTAACTAGCTTTGTATCTGCTTCGGCCACTGGTATCTATCCCCATTCACTAACAACATATTACAATGAGAATGACAGGGTGCATGCAGATGGATTTGCAGCATCAGTGGTAGAGGCCTGGGAGGAGGAAGCTGAACGGATTAATCGCCTTGTTCCACAGCTTGCAATCATCAGAATAGGATTGGTACTTACGAACCAGGGAGGCGTTCTCTTAAAGATGGCGAAGCCCGTTGATCTATATGCTGGTGCAGCATTTGGCTCCGGAAAACAATGGCAGTCCTGGATTCATGTCCGCGATCTTTCAAGAATGTTGCTCTACGTCTGTGAAAAAAACCTGGCTGGTAAGTTCAACGCTGTTGCTCCAAATCCGGTCACACAGAACAAGCTTATAAAAGAATTGGCCAAGGTTCTTAACAGACCAGTGTTCCTGCCCAATATCCCCTCTGTTATATTGCGAATCCTGCTCGGTGAGATGTCGGAAATCCTCACTTCAAGTCAGCGCGTGAGCAGTAAGAAAATTGAATCGTACGGTTTTGATTTTAAATATCAAAATATCTGCGCGGCCCTGGATCAATTATATGTTGAAATCCCTGATTAATTGCATCCCGTATCTTATTTTTTAATTACCGGGTCACTCTTTTAGCCATTGTAAATTCTCAAAGCAAAATACAATAGAAATGTTTTTGTGTGACATTTTGACATTTTTAAAGAAATGGCAGTACTTTTGCCTTCTTTATTCGGTGTCTAAATAAGGATATACTAGATGAGCAAGAAAAGTAAAATTGAGGAACTGGAGGATGTTTTGCCGGATGATCAGTCATCGGCAGAGAACGATAAGGCAGAGCATGTTGAATCGGATTCCATTTCTGAAGAACAGGAAATAAGCCGGGAAGAACAATTAGAAGTTGATTTGGCTAAAGAGAAGGACAAATTCTTAAGGCTATTTGCCGAATTTGAAAACTACAAGAAGAGGACGTCCAAAGAGCGAATGGACCTTTTTAAAACTGCCGGCCAGGAAGTACTTGTATCCCTTTTGCCTGTACTGGATGATTTTGACCGGGCTTTAAAAGAACTGTCGAGATCAGATGACAAAGAAATGTTTAAAGGAGTGGAGCTAATAAGCAACAAGTTTAAAGAAACTCTAAAATCAAAAGGTCTGGAAGAAATTAAGACAAAAAAAGGAGATGCTTTTGATGCTGAGGTGCACGATGCGATCACTCAAATTCCAGCTCCAAGCAAGAAAATGAAGGGGAACATCATCGATGTGATTGAAAAAGGATTCAAATTAGGTGATAGGATTATCAGGCATCCGAAAGTTGTAGTCGGAAATTAACAGCGACCAGCGAAATGAAAGAGGATTATTACGAAATATTAGGTGTAAGCAAGAATGCTTCAGCCGCGGAAATAAAGAAAGCCTACAGGAAAAAGGCAATTCAGTATCACCCGGACAAGAATCCAGGCGATACCAAAGCCGAAGAAATGTTCAAGAAGGCGGCCGAAGCTTATGAGGTATTGAGTGATCCTGACAAGAAATCTAGATATGATCAGTTTGGTCATGCTGCCTTTGAAGGAGGAGGTTTTGGGTCTGGCGGCATGAATATGGAGGATATTTTTAGCCAGTTCGGAGATATTTTTGGTAGTGCTTTCGGAGGCGGTTTTGGCGGCTTTGGAGGTTTTGGTGGTGGAGCCCAAAGACGGATAAAGGGAGGTAACCTCCGCATCCGGGTAAAACTTACCTTAGAGGAAATAGCCCATGGGGTAGAAAAGAGGGTAAAAGTAAAAAGGAAGATACAGGCTGCAGGTGTTACTTATAAAACCTGCAGTGCGTGCAATGGGGCCGGGCAGGTAACCAAAATAACCAATACCATTTTGGGTAGAATGCAGACGGCAGCCACTTGCAGTAGTTGCGGTGGGAGTGGTCAGCTTATAGACAAGAGGCCCTCCGAAGCCGATTCACAAGGATTAAAAGTTTTAGAAGAAACAGTATCGATAAAAATTCCACCCGGAGTTGAAGACGGTATGCAATTAAAAGTATCTGGTAAAGGGAATGCGGCTCCCGGGAATGGCATTCCCGGTGATCTACTGGTTGCTATAGAAACTCTCGAACACCCAACATTAAAGCGAGAAGGAGATAATTTACACTTTGATCTTTATATCAGTGTTTCGGATGCAGTCCTAGGTACTTCAAAGGAGATTGATACAGTGAACGGGAAGGTCAGGATCAAGTTGGAAGACGGGATCCAGTCAGGTAAAATACTCCGACTAAGAGGAAAGGGAATAAGCAGTATCCACGGTTATGGTCATGGTGATCTCTTGGTTCATGTGAATGTCTGGACCCCTAAAGAACTGAATAAGGAGCAGAAGGAATTCTTCGAAAAAATGCGCGACGATGAGAATTTTGAGCCAAAACCTGAAAAATCGGATAAGTCGTTCTTTGAGAAGGTCAAAGATATGTTCTCTTAACAAAAAACAGTCTTTTTAAATAAAAAACGTATATTTGAGATAATATTGGGGAACCAATATTAATTTTCTTTTTCATAGCAATTTTTTTCCCATCCTTAAGCCTTTTAAGGGTGGGTTTTGTTTTATATCTGAATTCTATTTGCTACTAGCACAGATTTTTAGTCGGAAAACTTTTCACTTCCTAACGAAGTGAATCTGGCTGATACCGGGATATTTTCTTCGCCTGAAATTCGTATAGTCTTTGTATTGATAACTTTGTGCAACACTGGTTATAAATTTTTCAGATATTGAGAAATAGGAGTTAATTTGTAAACCAATTCAGATTTCCGACCAAAGTTCGCAGATGGATTAGAACCGCAGTCCCTTTGTACCGCGGTCTATAATCGATAATTATGAAAAAAAGCCAGTATGAATAATATCCTGGTAGCCAATGCGGTGACTAAGCAATTTGGTCCGCAATACGCCTTGAAGAATGTCTCTCTCGAGATTCCTAAAAACAGTATTTATGGACTGCTTGGACCCAATGGTGCAGGGAAAACCACACTGATAAGGATCATTAATCAGATCACATACCCGGATTCTGGCAACGTATTTTTCGACGGGGAGGAACTCAAACCGCATCACATCGCGCATATTGGATATTTACCAGAAGAGAGGGGACTCTATAAAAGCATGAAGGTTGGGGAACAAGTACTTTACCTGGCCAGACTAAAAGGATTGAGTAAGCAGGAGGCAATAAGTCGTCTTAAATACTGGTTCGAACGATTGGAAATCGGGGACTGGTGGAACAGGAAGATTCAGGAACTTTCCAAGGGTATGGCACAAAAAATCCAATTTATAGTTACGGTGTTGCACGAACCGAAATTGCTGATTTTTGACGAACCATTTAGCGGATTTGATCCTATTAATGCCAATATCATCAAGGATGAGATCCTACACCTGAAGGAAAAAGGGACATCAATTATTTTTTCTACCCATAGAATGGAATCTGTTGAAGAGATTTGTGAATACATTACGCTTTTACATAATGCAGAAAAAATACTAGATGGGAAACTAACTGATATTAAGAAAGCCTACAAAAATAATATGTTCAAGGTAGTGCTCGAAATGGAAAATACCGAGCACTTTTTGGAAGAACTCAAAGGTTCATTTGAAATATCATCAGTTCAATTCAACAGAATGGAGAAACTTTTGGAATTTACGGTACACCTGCCCAAGGCAGACACCCGCCAATTTCTTTCATTTATGGCTTCCAGAGCAAGTATTGACAGTTTTGTGGAGACAATACCCACCGCCAATGATATTTTTATTCAAACCGTACAAAGCATGGGGGCACATGAATAAATTGTCACTGATAATACAACGGGAATACCTGGCGAAGGTGCGTAACAAGTCTTTTGTTATCATGACCTTCCTGAGTCCGATCCTGATGGTCGGGATGATTGTATTAATTGCATATTTGACACAGGTCAACGATAGCGAGAAAAGAGTGATCGCTGTGTTAAACGAAAGCCGTTTCTTTGAGTTGGATTTTAAAAATACCGGCCGCCTGTCCTTTGTTCATTATCAAAATATTGGGTTGCCAACCGCTAAAGATTCAACGGAGCATATGGGTTTTTCAGGCCTGTTGTATGTCCCTGAGGCCCAAGACATTCAGATCGTTGCTGAAAATTCTGTTTTCTTCAGCAAGGATGCACCAAATACGGTGGTGCTGGATCACCTGGAGGACGTGTTCCAGGATCGCCTGAGAAAAGACCGATTGAAACTACTGGGAGTAAGTGATGCACAATTTGAGTCCGTTAACGACCAATTTGAGATCCTTACATCGACCTATACCGGCGAATTAAACCTCAAAGGAATTAATGAGCTAAAAGCTTTTTTTGGAGGCGCATTTGGTTATTTGATCATGATGTTTATCATCATTTATGGCGGTTTTGTAATGCGCAGTGTGATCGAGGAAAAGACCAGCCGTATTATTGAGGTAATAATATCGTCGGTTAAACCGTTTCAATTAATGCTCGGAAAGATTATTGGCACTTCACTTGCCGGAATTACCCAATTTGCCATATGGATCGTTTCAGCTTCACTTTTACTGATAGTTGTGCTCTCACTCTTCGATATAGATACCTCTTTATTAGGACAAACACCGGCAATGTCGCCTGAAACCATTAGTCCGATGGCCCCTGGTCCACCCGATGTAGATGTACTGCAGCTTTACGCTGAAGAGATTTTTGAATTACCCTGGCTATTGCTTATCATATCTTTCTTAATCTACTTTATTCTGGGCTACCTTATCTATAGTTCTATTTATGCCGCTATCGGAGCTGCTGTAGACAACGAGACCGATACACAGCAATTTATCTTCCCCATAATCCTTCCATTAATGCTCGCTATCTATGTTGGATTCTTTTCCGTATTCAGCAATCCACACGGTCCTATAGCAGTGGGGTTTTCGCTTTTCCCTTTAACATCACCGATTGTTATGCTTATGAGGCTTCCAGGTGGTATCGGAGAATCTGGTGTGCCTGTGTGGCAACTCCTTGTTTCTTTATTCTTACTCGTCATAACATTTATAGGAATTGTATGGCTGGCAGCCAAGATCTACCGGGTAGGAATTCTGATGTATGGGAAAAAACCAACCTATAAAGAGTTGTATAAATGGTTGAGATATTAATAACGAAAAAGGTATTTTTAATAGGTTTGGGAGAAGCTGCAAAACACTACTTCGCAGCAACCGGTAAAGAATCATTAAATATCGGGTATTACAGGAGGGGAGAAGAAGGTGATATGAGTATTTCAATTATCTTACTTTTACTGTTTTATGCTTCAAACAGGATTAGTACCTCCATTCTGCCAGAAGCAGAGTACTTATATGAAGATAGAGCGAACTTTGATCAATGGCATGCCAGGGTTAATACAAGAGAAACATTTTAAAATATGAGGTCAGCGGTGCACAGCATATGTTTTATCATCTTTTTTACCGCTTTTGGCTATGCACAGACCACGGATATTTTAAGGATCGAATATACGCGCTTCCCAGAGGGTGGAAGTGATAGTCAGGTATCCCGCTATCGTCTACTTTTTAATGCCCCCATAAATGTTGGAGGCGACCGGTTTCTGATATTAGGTGCTGACTACAGCTTTATTGATTTCGACCGTACGCGGCAGTTTCCTTTTGACGACAGTGAATTAAATACCCTGCATGTTATCGATATCAATGCAGGCTATATTTTTAAGCTGAATTCAGATTGGAGATTTATCGGAATAGTGACCCCAAGATTGGCCTCCAATTTTATTAAAGGCGTGGTGCCCGGAGATTTTCTCTTAAATGCTACCGCCACTTTGTGGAAAGAAAAAAAGGACATCGAAAAACCATTCAGACTAATTCTCGGTCTCACCTATAACAGTACCACCGGACTCCCAGTCCCTTTGCCTTTGATCAATTACCACAAAAGATTTCATCTCAAATGGTCTTATACACTTGGTGTACCTAAGATGGATTTAAAGTACCACATGTCTGAAAAGCACACCTTTATTTCGGCATTGTTTTTGGATGGTTATTTTGTGAACATTCAAAATGACATTTTGTTACCCGATAGTTCTATAGGATCCTCTATCTCGCTTTCTGCGATTATTGCCGCGGTTGGTTATCAACACAATATCAGCAGGATCACTTCATTCTATGCATGGGGAGGGTATACATTGCGAAGGAATGGATTATTGAGGGACGATAAGAGGAACAAAGTGTATGTTTTAAATGATAATCCGGGTTTGTATTTCAAAGCTGGATTTAAAATCTCGATTTTTTAAAATAAAAATTATGTCAAAAATTCTGGTCATTGAAGATGAAGCAGCAATAAGGCGTGTTCTTGTAAAAATACTTTCGGAAGAGAGCGATCAATATCAACTGGAAGAAGCGGAAGATGGTTCATCCGGACTCAATATGATAAAAAAGAACGATTATGATTTGGCGCTTTGTGATATAAAAATGCCAAAAATGGACGGTGTTGAAGTACTCCAGGAGGCCAAAAAAATAAAGCCGGAGATACCCTTTATTATGATCTCGGGTCACGGGGACCTCGATACGGCAGTCAACACAATGAGATTGGGTGCCTTCGATTATATTTCAAAACCGCCGGACCTCAATAGATTGCTCACAACAGTGAGAAATGCTTTAGATAAAAAAGAGCTCATTGTAGAGAACAAAATACTAAAGAAGAAGGTAAGTAAGAACTATCAAATGGTGGGTGAGAGTCCGGAGCTCAATAGGATAAAGACCATGATAGATAAGGTGGCACCAACCGATGCACGTGTACTCATTACCGGTTCCAACGGAACTGGTAAGGAATTAGTGGCTCACTGGATCCACGAGAAAAGCGCAAGGAGTACAGGGCCTTTTGTTGAAGTAAACTGCGCGGCTATACCTTCAGAATTAATTGAGAGCGAACTATTCGGCCATGTTAAAGGTGCTTTTACCTCTGCTGTAAAAGACAGGGCAGGAAAATTCGAAGCAGCAAATAAGGGGACAATTTTTCTTGATGAGATCGGTGATATGAGTCTGTCTGCCCAGGCCAAGGTACTGAGGGCTCTGCAGGAGAATAGGATATCCAGAGTTGGTTCGGACAAGGACATAAAAGTAGACGTGCGCGTAGTGGCAGCCACGAACAAAGATCTTCAAAAGGAAATATCTGAAGGAAAATTCAGGGAAGATCTGTATCACAGACTGGCCGTTATATTAATTCATGTACCTGCCTTAAATGAACGCCGGGATGACATCCCGAAGTTGATTGAATATTTTGCCTCAAAAATAGCCGAAGAGCAGGGAATTGCTCCCAAGAAATTTGCAAAAAAAGCCGTAGAGCTGTTAAAAGGTTACGATTGGACGGGCAACATCAGAGAACTTAGAAATGTTGTGGAACGTCTGATTATACTGGGAGGTAGTGAAGTTTCACAGGAAGATGTGAAGTTGTTTGCAAGTAAGTAGTTGCCTGTATTACAATTGATCTGAACAATTTCCAAGTTCTTTAATCGCCTCGGCGGTGATTTCCTTGGTTTTTAAGTTGTAGTATTTCTTAGCTTCTGTAAGTTTTCCGTTTAAGAGTTGCTGCTCACAGTGTTCATACACCTTTGAGGCATATGAATATGCTTCTTTACAGGGCACAGAGCTGACTACCTTGTTCAGAGATTTTCTATACGCTTCCAGAAATTGATCAATTTTCTTTTCAAGTACCTGCCCCTGGGGTTTAATCAGATTAAGTCTGTGCTCCTCCGTGGCTTTGGTATTGAGCGCTAAAACATCACTGGCATATAGACTTTTATGAAGTTCATCGTGTTGCTCAAGTGCATCCAGGCTACCCATTGTGTTGTCAAGTGCCCTGTTTAAAAGGATTCGGGCTCCAACCAGGGTGGAAACTCTTGTGGCCTTTTTAAGATTATCCAGGCCTTCAAGAATGCTTTTAAACGCATACTCGCATCCGCACTCCTGGAGTTGCTTTTTAGATTTCTCAATTGCGTTCAGGGCTTTATAAGCAAAATACTTGGATTGCTGTAAATTCTCGGCTGCAATCGCCTTTTGTGTTTGTGACCTGACAAAATCAATATTGGACCCCGCATAATCGCAGGCGTTGTCCGAGGCAATTATGAGTCCTGAATACAAGAAGATGACAATGAATGCGGATAGTGCTTTCATAGCATAAATTATTGAAAATGTAAGATTTAGGCATTGTAAAGATAGGGTTAGACCATGGTCTTTCCTGATTTTTTCGATCAATAACCGATCAATTGAGAAAATTGAGATGTATGGTTGGATTTTTAGGATGAAACGCCTATTTTTCGGGCTATTCCAAAGCAAAATTACCTTTTAACGACATCGATCCATGAAGAAAGTCCAAATAGACAAATACCTGGCACATTCATCCCTAAAGCTAGCCGACAGGCCCACTGCGGAGGATTATCAGATCTCCGAAAAAAAACTAAAAGATGAACTGGAAGAAATCAGGGAAGACCTGGGTAAGTTTCAAGACACCCTGTATGCACACGGAAAATATGCGGTGCTAATTTGTTTACAAGGCATGGATACGGCAGGTAAGGACAGCCTTATCAGAGAAGTTTTTAAAGACTGCAATGCCAGAGGGGTGCAGGTATACAGTTTCAAGGTTCCCACCGAACTGGAGAGGAAACACGATTATATTTGGCGTCATTATATCGCTCTTCCCGCCAAAGGGAAATTTGGTGTTTTTAACCGGACGCATTATGAAAATGTTTTGGTGACTAAAGTACACCCGTCTTATATTCTAAGCGAGAATATTCCGGGTATAGAGCGTGTAGAAGATATCGATGAGGAGTTCTGGGCAAAAAGATATAGGCAAATAAATGATTTTAAAAGACATCTGGCTGAAAACGGTACCATCATCTACAAATTCTACCTCCACATGTCGAAAGAAGAACAAAGGCAAAGACTCCTGAGAAGGTTGCGGTTGCAGGAGAAAAACTGGAAGTTTTCAGCCGGGGATCTAAAGGAGCGTAAACTCTGGGATCAATATATGGCCTGCTACCAGGAAGCCATTCAGAAGACGACTAAACCTCATGCCCCATGGTATATCATACCCGCGGATGACAAGCGAGTCGCCAGGGTAATTGTCGCTTCCATTTTACTCAAAACGTTAAAAAAATACAAAGATATAAAGGAACCCGAGCTCGAAGCGGAAATAAGAGCTAATATTGAATTGTATAAAGAACAATTAGAAAGCGAAAAAGAATGAGGAACTTTATATTCGGACTCTTGTTGATTACCTCGCCTTGCTGGGCACAGACCCAGGACCACGAGCAAATAGCTGCTATTTATAATACAGCCCTTACCGAAGGAAAATCGTACCAATGGCTCAATTACTTGTCTAACCAGATAGGTGGCAGGTTGTCTGGCAGTGTACAGGCAGAACTAGCAGTAAAATATACAAGGAGTCAAATGGATTCATTGGGTTTCGACCGTGTATGGTTGCAACCGGTAATGGTTCCTAAATGGGTTCGCGGCACACCGGAATTTGCCTATATAGAAAGCAAGCCGGGTATAACCAATAATGTTCCGATAACTGCTTTGGGTGGCTCCATAGCTACACCGGCAGGCGGTATTAAGGCCAGGGTGGTCGAGGTTGCCGGTATTGAAGAGTTGGATTCACTGGGCAGAGATGGTATTGCCGGTAAGATTGTTTTCTTTAACAGGCCTATGGCTGCAGGTCATTTGAATACTTTTGAGGCGTACTCTTCTGCTGTAGATCAACGTTATAAAGGTGCGATGGAAGCGTCTAAATATGGTGCAGTTGGAATTATTGTACGTTCTATGACGTTGCGACAGGACGATTTACCTCACACAGGCTCCATGACTTACGGCGATTTACCCTTTGAACAGCGGATCCCGGCTGCAGCGATCAGTACCAATGGTGCTGAATTACTGAGCACAACATTAAGACTGGATCCGAATATCAGGTTTTATTTTAAACAAAGTTGTAAACTACTGTCCGATGTTCAGTCGTTCAATGTAATTGGTGAAATTCGGGGTACGGAATATCCGGACCAGATTTTGGTAGTTGGCGGGCATTTGGATTCCTGGGATTTAGGTGATGGTGCTCATGACGACGGAGCAGGTTGTGTTCAGAGCATGGAAGCGTTGAGATTGCTTATGGAAACTGGGTATATGCCTAAACGAACACTGAGGGTGGTCCTTTTCATGAGTGAGGAAATAGGTCTTTCGGGAGCCAAGAAATATGCTGAAGTGGTTAGAAACAAAGGGGAAAATCACATATTTGCCCTGGAAAGTGACGCGGGGGGTTTTAGCCCCAGGGGCTTTTCTTTTGATTGTTCAGAGGCCAACTTTGATCGGGTGATGTCCTGGAAACCACTGTTTGACCCGTATCTGGTGCATCATTTTGTTCCAGGTGGTAGCGGTGCGGATATTGGCCCGCTCAAAAATGAATCGATCGTACTTGCCGGACTTAGGCCGGATAGCCAGCGGTATTTTGACCACCATCATGCCGCGAACGACACCTTTGAACATATCAATAAAAGAGAATTGGAACTCGGGGCGGCGGCAATGGCCAGCCTGCTTTATTTATTCGATAAGTACGGGAGCCTACCCAATACCAAAGGTTGATTTGGCAATTTCTACTGCTAACTGAAATTGCAATTGACTTATAAAACCTACACCCTCCTGTAACAACCGCCGGAAGTTTTCTTCTTTAGTGTAGATCCAAACACCAGATGGAACAATTTCTATTTTACTTTATTCATTGGGCTTTGCCAATTATCATACTGATCAGCTTGTTGATAAACAGACCGCACAGCAAGTTTGGCCTGCTCTCAACATTACTCTTTAATGTGCTGCTACTATGGTTCCTTTTCCTTTGGGGACAATGGCCTATTGCAGCTACACTTTATCTTAAATACTTACTCTTAGTTATAATCGTATTTAATTTTTTCAAATTTTTTAAGAACTATCGCTCTTCAAAGAGATCATTTCCAAAGCAAGTAGGTAGTAAATTAAAAAATGTTGTGCTCATAATTTTTGGTTTACTTTTTGGGTTTCTGGTTGGGAAATCATTCCTGGGAAGAAATTATAAAGAGCCAGCGGTCTCATTAAACTTCCCATTAAAGGAGGGTACTTATTACATAGCTTCCGGAGGTTCGAATGGCGTGCTAAACAATCATTTTGGAAAGGGTTCCCGGTCGCAGCAATTTGCACTGGATATCAATCAACTGGGCAAACTGGACATGGTGTCCGATGGTTTTGGACCGTCTGATAACGCTTCGCACTACATTTATGGAACTACAGTGAATGCTCCCTGCGACGGTAAAATCATTGAACTTAAGGATGGAATACAGGACAATGAAGGATCCAGCATGAATGTCTCGCCGGAGGATGGCCAGGGCAATTATGTAGTACTGGACTGTGACGGAATTGTAGTTTCAATGGTGCATTTAAAAAGAGGAAGTGTAGGAGTGAGCTTGGGCGACCAGGTAAAAACCGATGACCCCCTGGGGCAAGTTGGAAATTCTGGCTTTTCGCAGGAACCACATTTACATTTTCAGGCAGCCCGCTGGAATAAAGATTCGGTAATGGCAGGCGTCCCGATCGAATTTGAAGGAATCAAACCCTATCGGAATAGTATACTAACGCGCTAATTTTGTCTTAAACTACCGCCTAATATATATAATGACAGATCAAAATCATATCTTTGGCGCTCATTAAAAAAAGCGGTATGCAAGACGGAATATATGCAAAATTTAACACGCCCAAGGGCGAGATAATTGTAAAACTTACACACGACCAAACTCCAGGTACAGTGGGAAATTTTATCGGCCTGGCAGAAGGGATACTGGAAAACAGTTCGAGAAAAAAAGGAGAGCCTTATTACGATGGCCTGACCTTCCACAGAGTAATAACTGATTTTATGATACAGGGTGGTTGCCCGCTGGGGTCTGGCACCGGAGATCCGGGCTACAAATTTGACGATGAATTCCATCCCGAACTCCGCCATTCCGGCCCAGGAGTTCTTTCTATGGCAAATGCAGGCCCCGGAACCAATGGGAGCCAGTTTTTTATCACGCATAAAGCTACCCCATGGCTGGATGACAAGCACACGGTTTTCGGACATGTAACCCAGGGCCAGGATGTTGTTGATACTATAGTTCAGGGCGATTCAATTAGCAAGATCGAAATTGTACGCGTAGGTGAAGCAGTAGCCGGATGGAATGCTGTAAATGCTTTTGAAGAGTTTAAAAACAGTCGTGAAAAAAGACTGGCCGATGAAAGGGCAAAGGGAGAAGCCGAGCTAGAAAAAATAGCAGCTGGTTTTGATAAGACCGAGAGTGGTTTAAGGTATAAAATTCTAACAAAAGGCAGTGGAAAGAAAGCAGAGAAGAGCCAGACGGTCTCTGTCCATTACGAAGGATCACTAACCAATGGCCAGGTATTCGATTCTTCTTTTCAAAGAAACCAACCCATCGATTTTCAATTGGGAATCGGCCAGGTTATACCGGGTTGGGATGAGGGCATTGAATTGTTGCGAGTAGGCGATAAGGCGAGGTTTGTTATTCCTTCCCATTTGGCGTATGGCAGTGCAGGAGCCGGAGGTGTTATACCACCCGATGCAACTCTTATTTTCGATGTAGAATTAATGGACGTCCAATAAAGATATCTTATAGAAAGAGCTTCTACTGTCGAACTGATGGTGGAGGCTTTTTTATTTCACCCTTTTCCTGCCGAAAATGAGCAGGAGTATATTTATTGCCAGCATAAAGATGATCATTTCAAAAAACAAGGTCATAGCCGATTATTTTTCTCTGGGGTAAATTGTATTCTAATAATATAACAATGATGGATACAAAAACCCTACTGCGCTTTGATGTAAATAACCGAGTGTTTTAAGAATTAGAACAGGGTCTAAAAAAAAGCCTCCCAAATAGGGAGGCTCAGTCAATTTTCTTCTTAAGCATTTCAGGCTGTTGGGTCGGGAGTCATCCTCAGATAAGGCCTTATTTCCTCAACACCTCTCTCAAACATTTCAATAGCCTGATTCGTAGGAATGGATGGACTTACCACCACTTTCTCACCGTGATTCCAGTTAGCCGGAGTAGCCACCGAATGATATGCAGTTAGCTGTAACGAATCGATGACTCGAAGAAGTTCATGGAAATTTCTGCCTGTCGAAGCCGGATAGGTGATTATCAGTTTTACAGATTTGTCTGGAGCGATGATATAAACAGACCTCACCGTAAAATTACTATCAGCATTCGGATGGATCATATCGTATAAGGTGGAGACTTTTCTGTCTTCATCGGCAATTATCGGAAAGTTAACTTCCGTATTTTGGGTGTCATTGATATCATCTATCCACTCCAGATGAGAAGATTTGCCATCGACACTCAAAGCAAGCATTTTTACATTGCGTTTTTCGAATTCATCTTTGAATTTGGCGGCCATCCCCAATTCTGTGGTACACACAGGCGTAAAATCTGCCGGATGGGAAAATAAGATTCCCCAGCCATCTCCAAGGTATTCATAGAAATTAAGCTGCCCCATAGAGCTTTCTGCTGTAAAGTCGGGAGCGATATCCCCCAGGCGAATCGTAGCCATAATATTTAATTTTTAAGTTGTACGTAATTAAGAGAATAAAGGTATGACATTCAATTTCACAGCAGATTTATTAAGGGTTAAAAATGTATTAAAATTTGAGAAATTTCAATTGTAAAAAGCGAAAATTTAACAACCGAATCTTGGGGTAACTCGATTGTAAAATTACCGTGCTTTTTTTATGTTTTCTTCCAACTAAAATCTCTTCCTTATCTTCACCCTATGGAACATACCGAACTTGAATCATTGCGATATCCGATTGGAAAATTTCAATTACCTGCTGCGATAACAGATGACCTGATCAGCCGATGGATCGATGCTCTTGAAGAATATCCGGACCGGCTCAACACGTTGGTTACGGGTTTATCAGAGGAGCAATTAGAAACTCCATACAGACCGGAAGGATGGACAGTGAGGCAACTTGTTCACCATATTTCTGATAGCCATCACAATAGCTATATTCGATTTAAATGGGCCCTTACGGAAGAAATGCCTGTAATTAAGGTTTACGATGAGAAGAAATGGGCAGAGTTGCACGATACTAGAAATGCACCTATTTCTTTATCGTTAGCTCACCTCAAGGCGGTACATTCCAAATTGGTTTTTCTTTTAAGAGGCCTTAACAGGGCCGATTTAAAAAAGAAATTTATTCACCCAGATGGGAATGAGGAAACGAGTCTGGAGGAGAATATCGGACGTTATGTGTGGCACGGCAACCACCATTTCGCACATATAACCAGTTTATTAAGGCGGAATAACTGGGCGTGAGAGGCCAGCAGACCTCCTTACTATTGCAATTCATAAACCATCAGGTACATGCTTTTCTGATCCTCTAGTGCCGATGGAAATTCAAGTTCCTTTTCCCCTATGATATAGAATCCGAAATCCAGGTAAAAGGATAATGCTCTGCCCTTTTTCATGGTGTCCAGCCATAGGATATTCTTCCCGTATGAAACGGCCAGATCCATAACATTCATAAGGAATAATTTGCCAAGACCCTTGCCGGAATAAGGAGCAAGCAGATAAATCTTTTCGAGCAGCATTGCCTCTTTCTCGGTGTATTGAGCGATAGCCGCGTCTACTACGATCTTTAGAATACCGACAAATTCATTGTCTTCTGAGAGGATAAAATGCCTTAAATTCGGATTTTTCAGATCTTGTTGAACTACTTCTGTGGTAAAGCTGTTCTCTATATAAGGAGCAGGGTCCTTTTCGGGCCAGAGATGAAGATAGTGTTGACAATAAGAATTGATCCCAACCTCAATATAGGTACTAATTGTATCCTTTGAAACAGGAATCATTTTCATATCTGAAAGTCCAAATGGTCATTCGATTTCACCTCCTTGGGGTCCGTAAAATAACACCCAGGTCGCAAAATCATCAGAAAAATTTTCAAAACGATGTTCTCTGAGAGCCGGGACGAAAAGGAAATCACCCGCTTTAAAACTCACTCGTTCCTCACCATTTAAAAAATCACCGGTTCCCGAAATTATTATGTATACCTCGTCTCGATCATGCGGTTGCTGAAGGTCTACTTTGTCTGGCTTGTAAATCTCTAAAGAAAGCGTCCCGTGAGCAAAAACTGTTTCAAAAACGCTTTTATTCTTTTTGAGAATTTTTAATGCCGCGTCTTTATCAATTTTCATCTGTTATCCTTCCACTTGATATTGCAACCGATACTTGGCTTCTGCATCGGATCGATTGCTTCGCCCTCCAAAAGCGCATCGAGAGCCGACCTCAGGTCAGCGCCAGATACAGGGATGCCATTCTCTGGTCTTGAGTCGTCGAGTTGTCCTCTGTATACGAGGGATAATTCCTGGTCAAAAAGATAGAAATCAGGAGTGCAGGCAGCATCGTAAGCTTTTGCCACTTCCTGGGATTCATCGTATAGATATGGAAATAAATACCCTTCCTGCTCCGCATTCACTGCCATCAGCTCGGGAGCATCGTCAGGATAGTTTTCAACATCATTGCTCGATATAGCTATAAAACCAATGCCACGCGATTGATAGTCAGCGGCTAATTTTACAATACCTGCATTAACATGTTTTACAAACGGGCAGTGATTGCAGATGAACATTATTATCGTTCCCTTCTCACCCTTAAGACTTTCAAGGGAACTAGGTTTTCCACTTACTGTATCCGGTAAGTTGAATTTCGGGGCCGAAGTGCCCAGCGGGATCATATTACTCGGTGTTCGTGCCATAATTTAATTTTTCGATCCTATTAAATAACAGGAAATTCCTTTATAAGTTGAAATCGTAGTTTACATCATTTGGTCAAAGAAAATGGCATTCATCAGCAGTTTATTTGTTCCGTACCAGAAAGCCCTGAAATTTGTGTTATCGGTAAAAATAATCACTCTGCCCTTGCCGAGCTTTTTTACCTGAAAAGGAACACTGTTTTTAATGAGCTTTAGGTTTTCTTCCGATATATAACCGCTTAATAGTGGTGAATTGGTGTATTGTATTGGGTTATTGTAGCTGTCCTTCGCTGGTTCAATATATACATTAGAATTCCTAAAAATCGCCAGCCCGCTGTTCTTATATCCAAAATTAATTGGGTGCGACCGGTCCGTTTTCGCATTAAAAATGGCCCCGCCGGTTTCCTGTGCTCCCTTGAATTTGGAGCGATCCCCAAAGCTAATATTTTTGGCTACGAGCGTATCCTGCTTAAAATTAAGCTTCGTGAATTCGTTTTTATCCAGCCATTTGGCGGCGTTGCGGTACCCTATTAGTGTGCCGCCGGCTTTGACCCAGTTCTTAAGTTTTTCCGTTGTTTTGTCAGAGATGGAGATTTTACCTCTGCTTCCCGGTAATATAATATCTGTGTATGCACTTAAATCCGTCTCCTCAATATAACTGAGGTCTATTTTGGTAATCTGCATGTTATACCGAGTATCAAAGAGATGCCAGATCTCCCCGGCGTCATATGATCGAATACCTTTACCCACAATTAATGCAACTTTCTGCTTTTTAACCGGGTCAAATTCATTGCTGCCCAGATCGATACCCCGCGTAAGACCTGTACTGACAGCGTGTATTTTTAAATAGTTTTCTTCGGCGACTTTTTTTAGAAAGTTATAAAGAGCCTCTTTATCCATCTCCTGGTTTTGAACAGGGACCATAACCGTACCGTA
Organism: Flavobacteriaceae bacterium; assembly: GCA_051011235.1. Classification (GTDB taxonomy): domain Bacteria; phylum Bacteroidota; class Bacteroidia; order Flavobacteriales; family Flavobacteriaceae; genus JAHEJJ01. The sequence continues at coordinate 1,191 of JBPCUI010000043.1, read as the reverse complement.
ATCAAATTGACTACCACCTATACTAAACGGGTGTTTGGCAATTTTAACCCGGAGCCCGTTTTCCAGAATTGTATTGAGAGCCCTTGGGGTGTAGTATTCGCCCCATTCAAAAAGGTAGGCATAATCACTAAGACTTTGAATTTCACCGGTTGGCATTTGAAGCTCTTTCACTTCCTGACCCGCCCCAGACAAAGACCTTGTTTCTGAGTAATCGACATTAAAAGCCAGTGGTAAGGTCCAGGCCGATATATCATAAAACAAACTATCCTTAAAACTAGTTCGACGTTCAAACATCGCTTTGAGAAGACGGTGGTTTTTCTGATTCATAGGTACCATATAGGCGAACCCTTTTCTGTACTTCTTATTCCCAAGGACTATATCGCTGCCCAATTCGTGAAATTTGATCTTATGCCTGTGCAATATTTCGGCCAGGTGCCATGTTTTTGCCCTGTCCTTGCTGTCGCCAAACACATAGGCCTTATTTTTTCCTATTGAGGCCTCAATCCTCATATTCTTGTAGAAATTGTTCTGATAACGCAGCAGCTTAGACCGCAATTCATTAGCAGCCTTTAGGGTAGATACTGCGGTGGTAAACTGATTTCTTATGGAGAATGGAAAACTCAACAGACCGTTCTCGGTATCCTGTACATGCCCGCGAGAGCTCGCCTGCTCGAATAGAATTCCAATACCGCCGTTGACATCTGGATAGGTTGATCCTTTACCGTAGTAATAATCGTCGTACCGCTCCTCAGTAAAATAAAGCGAACCGATACGATCGAGTGCCTCGGCATGGAACATACTTATCTCACGGGTTAACTTCTGGTTCTCGGGAGGTGTAAGCGGATGTACTCTGTTGGGAACACCCGGTTGAAAAAAGAAAGTTGAATTCGTGCCCATTTCATGGTGGTCCGTAAGAACATTGGGCATCCATTGGTGAAAAGTTTTAATTCGTGCCCTGCTTTCGGGTAACTGCGCCGGAAGCCAATCCCTGTTGAGGTCGAACCAATAGTGATTGGTCCTTCCACCTGGCCAGACTTCGTGATATTCCCGTTCATTGTTGTCAGGATTTAAATGAATACTCCTGTTTGTATTCGCCCAATAGGCAAATCGCTGTAAGCCATCCGGATTAAAAGAAGGGTCTAGGAGTATAATGGTATTGGATAAGTACGAATCAATCTCATCGCCTTGTGC
>JBPCUI010000042.1:0-5265 GCA_051011235.1 Flavobacteriaceae bacterium | reverse complement strand
AAAGAATTCAAGAATTTTATTATGACCGGCAATGTAATTGACTTTGCAGTTGCTGTAATTATGGCAGGAGCCATTGGCCTTGTTATAAATGGCTTTGTAGCCGACATTATTATGCCTATTGTGGGTGAGTTTGCAGGAGGTATAGATTTTGCCAATTTAAAATACGTCCTCACTGAAACTTCAGGGGTTGAAGGAGAAGCTGGCTATGTAGCTGAGAATGCAATTAGATGGGGTGCGTGGGTAAACACCATTGTTAATCTCCTTATAGTAGGATTTGTAATGTTTCTTATTGTTAGGGCTTATAACAAAACAAAAACACCTCCACCTCCTCCGGCGCCATCGGGTCCTACACAAGAAGAACTCCTGGCAGACATACGAGACCTTTTGAAGAAGTAGTAGTTTACTGCTTTCAAAAGAAGAATTAGCACACCCCTTGCATTTTAGAATGCAGGGGGTTTTGTTGTAAGTTAGTGAACCCCTTTTTTGCACATTGTGTTTAAGGATTTAGTGCTGTCCTTGTCAGTATATATAAAAAAGAATTTAATAGAAGACCGAAGGAAAACGAGTTAGCAGAACTCGCTCTTAGCTTAGAAGCTCCATTTTCCCCTTAAAAAGTATGAAACCGATAATGCGCGGAACGACCCCGATATAAGGTCTTCCCCGTAGAACCCCTGTACTATAAAATCTATGTCAAAATTCTGAAATGTGTTCCAGGTTACAAAAGGCGAAAAGAATACCGCTTTGTTCGGAGGAAAAAGCATGACGCCCAAGCCTGCGTTGACCAAAGGGTGGATCTGGTAACCCGCCTGAATGAAGGCAGAATGTTTGTAAGGGGACAGGTTTTTGGCCGTAAGGGACCTGCTGCTCAACAAAAGTAATCCTTCGGCTCCCAGTTCGTTGGGCCCTGCAGAATTAAAGAGATAGGAGAGGTTGTAACTCAGGTTTTTGATGGAATGTTCAATAGAAATCGTGCCTACAAAGGCGTTTGGATCCAATTCGGTTTCTTCCACAGGCAAAAAGTAGCTTAGCTCGCCTTTCAGACTTGCACTCCCCAAATTTCCAGCCCAACCGGCCCCTAATACCCAGTTCTCGCGGCTGTAGCCCGCGAGGAATTGAAAATCATAATTCCATTGGTTGGTCTTGTACATGAGGGCTGCCGAAAGTGTATTGATGTCCCTGCCGTCAAGACCGATAGTTTTAGCGGGCATACTTACAGCAATATCAAGACTGGAATTGACCCCTGTGAAATATTCCAGGCGTATGGCATCGGTCCCCGGGCGTTCCTCATAATCAAAGTCAAAATAGGAATAGGCATTAAAGATATCATTTGGATTCCATACCGTATTGATACCCCAGTTGATCCGCTGCCGCCCAACTTTCAGGGTGATGTCTTTATGAAGCCATTCCAGATAAAGCCTGTCGATCATGGTGTGCAGCATAAAGGACCCTTCATTGTAGATGTTCCAGCTGAGATCGAAAAAATAGGTGTCATATTCAATAAAATCCACAAAATCGTCCCCCAGGAGTTTAGTAGTTTCTCCTATGAACAAACGGGTGCGCAATGCACCATAGACCCTAAGATTATCATTGGGATACCAGCGGAAATTGAGTCGGTTATGGATAAGGTTATCTACCAGCGTACTATCCCTCAAATCGTTGAAAGTTATCATCTCTTTGATATAGCCGTTGAGAAACGCCTTCTTAGGTCGTTTCTCCTGGGCATAGATGGAGCCCATCAAAAAGACATAAAGTATACACCATATGTAGCTAGGAACGAATCTCATCCGACTTGATTATACCGTCTTCCAGGGTCACAACCCGTCTCGCCTTGTCTATCACCCGCTGGTCGTGTGTGGAAAAGATGAAGGTCATGCCTTCTTCCTGGTTCATCCGTGCCATCATATCTAGCAGGTTGGCCGCCGATGCAGAGTCCAGGTTGGCTGTGGGTTCATCGGCCAGGATAAACTTGGGGCGGGAGGCGAGCGCCCGAATCACTGCCACCCGCTGCTGCTGTCCGCCCGATAATTCAGAGGGCCGCACATTGGCTTTCTCCTTTAGCTCCACTTCTTCGAGAAGGTGCAAGGACCGCGCCTTCATTTCATGCACCGGTATTTTTTGCAACAGCATGATAAACTCCACATTCTCCCTGGCCGTAAGCACCGGGATGAGGTTATACTGCTGAAAGACAAAACCAATATTGTGAAGCCTGAAATCGATCCGTTCCGAATCCTTCAGTTTGGATATATCCCTTCCCGCAACCTTGATCGTTCCCGATGTCGGGTTATCCAGACCGCCAATAATATTCAAAAGCGTGGTCTTGCCGGAACCAGATGGCCCCACGATGGCAGTAAATTCACCTTCAGATATCTCAAGATCAACATCCCTCAGTGCCTGAACGGCAATTTTCGAATCTTGATAGACCTTTGCAATATCCCGGGTCTCTATAACGATTTTCTTATCTGTAACTGTTTCCATAGTGCTAATATTATACGGTATGAAGTGCTTCGGTTGGATTGAGTTGAACCGCCTTGTAGGCAGGATAAAGTGCGCCCAGTAATGCGGTAATGATTACCCCGGCCGCTACATAGAAATAGGTGCTGTTCTTTATATACGGGTAAAGAATGGAGCTATAACCATACTCCCTGAGTCCTTCGGAGTAGGCGCTAAGGTCTATCCCTTGCAGTCCCAGCCAGTACATGGTCATCAGGGCTAATAAAATGCCGATGGGTCCACCCACCAGCGACAGGAAAATGGTTTCGACCACGATCATCATGTAAATACGCCATTTGTTCATCCCGATGGCCATCAACATCCCAAGTTCCCGATAGCGCTCAAGAACAGCCATCAACATCGTATTGATAATGCCAAAAATCAAGGCAATCATGATGATTCCTATCAGCACCCAGAGAAAACTGTCCGTCATAGAAAGGAATAGTTCCAGTTCAGGCGCGATCTCCCGCCATGATTCTATCAATAAATCCGGATGCGCCGATCTAAGCTCCGGGAGAACAACTGTTTCGGATTCTGGGTTTTCCAATAACAGGGCAATCTCATGCACCCCATCTTCGAGCCCGGCAATTCGGGTCAGGTCTTCCATAAGTATATAGGCAGAGGCCTTGTTGATTTGGGGTGATGTTGTCTCACGCATACCGGCTATACGGAAGGCACCGGCAACAAGGTTATTTTCCCGATCCTGGAAGGTAAGTACGACCTTTGAATTCAATTTCACCTTCAATGTATTGGCTAGTTCCTTGCCGATGACAATCGGGTTTTTCAGCTCAGATTTGAAATAAGAACCCTCCGTGATCAGGGAGTCGTGTTGGGTTACTAAACGTTCCCTGTCGGGAATAATGCCAAAGATCTTACCACCGCTCGACTTGCGGGGCGATGAGATCATGCCGCTGGTAACACTTCGTGGGGAAACGGCCTGAATCCGAGGGTCTGAGGCCAGGGATTCTGCCAACTCCATTCCGCCCGGTATGACAAAGCCTATGTTAGGATCCTTCTTGAAGTTAGCCTCGTGGAATTGTATGTGGGAAATCTCATTCCTTATGGCTCCGTTGATATACGAAATCATAAAACCGTTCATAAACCCCAGCATAAAAATCAATGCCCAAATACCCACTACGATAGATCCAATGACCACCAGGCTGCGGCCTCTGCTGCGCCATACATTTCTCCACGCTATGGTTGCTAACATCTTCATCTTCCCTCCCTCATTGCAGTTACCGGATCTATTTTCCAAATCTTATATAATGGATAGGCGCTGAGCACCAATGCCATAAAAAATACCACCCAGGCCTGACTGGTAAAGACGATGGGCTCATTGCTGAATGCATATATGGGTTCAATACCGAATTTTTCGAAAGCCGTTTTGTATTCTTCCGGGAGTGATATTGGGTTCTGACTGAAATAATTGATAACGGGAAGGCTCAGGGCAAAGCCCGTAAGGACAGCCAGTGTTGCCAACAAAACAATCTCGAAAAAGATCAACAGTTGGAGCCTGGATCTGTGCATGCCCACCGATAGCATCACACCAAATTCATAAAGGCGTTCCTTGGTCATCATCAGGAAGGTACCGAACATGCCAAAACCTATTACCAAATAGAGCAACAACAACATAATGATCCCTGAAATATTGTCGATCTCGATTCCCTGAATCAATTCCGGCATCATGGTCTTCCAATCCATCACCTCGTAGGCTGAGCTATCAAGATCCCAGAGAATTGCTTCACGGACATCATCCACGTACCCAGACTGATCGGTAACCACTGCTAGTGCCGTTAATAATCCATCGGCGCCATAAAAGTATTGAGCTGCGGGCAGAGGCATGAAGACCACCTGATTGGTGAGTTGTGGCAGGCCAAATTCCACCAGCCCGGCTACCGCGTATTTACCGGCTGCATTCACCCCATGATAACCCTGACTGATCAGCACCAGGGTATCCCCCACCTTCATATTCAGATAATCCGCCAATCCGGACCCCATAACTACCCTGGGTTCGTTCAGACCTACCATGGTGCCTTCCGTGATCTTTTTCTCCATTTCCGTAAGGTGGGATTCCTTTTCCGGGTCTATGCCAATGATCATTGCACCCTTAGTGCGGGTTCCGTGGGAGGCAAGGGCAAAAGATTCCAGACGCGGCACTGCCGCCTCCACCCCATCCAGCGATTCGATCTGCTCCTGCAATCCCTTAGGTGGATAGAACGCATTGTCTAACACTTGTTCATCCCAATAGCCCAACTTGTGCACCTGAATATACCCTGTATAGAAACGTACGCTATTGTCTATCATCCGCTCATAAGACCCCAGTTGCATGGACCGCATGAGACTGGAAAGGATTACAGCAAAAGCAATGCTCACGATCGTGATGATCGTACGGCGCTTGTTTCGCCAAATGTTTCGCCAGGCCAGTTTAAACATCATGAGCTATCGGATACGCTTCATTTTCTGGATGGAGAAAAAATCCTCACTAATACCAATGTCGAACTCGATATCATGGTATTGAATCACCGTTCGGTTCTTTGGGTTTTCTGCAGGGATCATATCCATTCTGGCGGGAATCACACGGCCGCCCAATTCACGGATATCAGATAAAATCATGGTATTGATCAGGAAATCATCCTCATCATAGTATTTAATCAACAATTCGATATTATCCTCCTTGGAAACATAGATTAGAATTCGGCCCCAAACTACCGGCGCTCCCTCTTTTGGGATAAGTTCTATTTTCCAGGCATCGCGGGCCGTAATGGTGGTATCCCC
>JBPCUI010000041.1:0-3648 GCA_051011235.1 Flavobacteriaceae bacterium | reverse complement strand
AGTATTTCGAGAAAATAAAATGTTTCAATACAGACCATAAGACCCCATCCGGGGCCCTGCAAAATTTTATCTTTTGTTGTTTTAGAAAATTGTAAGATTTTGAAGTTGGGAAATGTGGAATATTGATTAATATTGATACACTTAAAAATCATTTACAAACGTCAATCGCCACAGTCTATGAAAAGAGCTTTTATATTTCTCGGAATATTGTTTTTGTTTTCTTCACATGAACTGTTTCTCAAAACAGATTCCTATTTCCTGAGTGAAGGTGAGGCTGTAGAGCTCTATTTATACAACGGCACTTTCGATAAAAGCGAAAATGTTATTTCCAGGGATCGAATCGAAAACTCCAAAGTTCTCGGTCCGGATTTTGAATTCAGACCTGAAGACACAGACTATTTCGATAAAGATCAGACTACATATCTGAAATTCACAAGCGGGAAGACCGGTTCCTATGTTGCTGGTATTTCTACACTGGCCAGAAATATTGAACTGACTGCTGCTGAATTCAAGGAGTATTTGGAACACGAAGGACTAGACAGAATGGTTAAGCAAAGAGACGCAAATGGGAAATCAGGACAGGATGTCGTGGAAAAATACTCCAAACACGTAAAAGCCCTGCTGCAGGTAGGAAGCGAAACTTCGGGGGATTATAATGTGGCACTCGGATACCCCATTGAGTTTATTCCACTCCATAACCCCTATGAATTATCCGTGGGTGATAATATCGAATTTCAGTTAATATATAAGGGAAAGCCGTTGGCGAACGAAGTGGTTCATTTCAGCTCGCGAAAGGATACCGATGACTCCGAAAACAGGATCAATGCTTCCATTACGGATGAAGATGGCAAATTTTCTTTTGAACTCAACCAGGCCGGTAAGTGGTATGTGGGCACCATCCATATGAGAGAAAGTGAAGAGGAAGCTATTGATTACGAATCGAACTGGGCAACCCTGACTTTTGAGATAAGAAATAAGAAATGAGGAAAGTAATTTTGGGCTTGGCAGTGAGTCTGGACGGGTATATTGAAGGGCCTTTTGGGGAGTACGACTGGTGTTTTACAGACCAGGATTACGGCATGACTGATTTCTTTAAAAATGTAGACGCTGCATTTATGGGAAGAAAATCGTATCAGATGACTTTGGTGATGGGTGAAGTAAATCTTTCCGGACTGCCTAAATTGAAAGAATATATTTTTTCCACCACCCTTGATCATGTTAAAGAAGGAGCCGTATTGATCAAAGAAGATATTGAAAGTGCTGTAGAGGGGATAAAAAATGAAAAGGGTAAAGATATCTGGCTTTTCGGAGGTGCCGGACTCACTACTTCACTCCTGAACCTCGGGCTTGTAGACAGGCTTTGGTTGGCGGTACATCCTATTATCCTGGGCCGTGGTAAACCGTTGTTTCAGGATATCCAGAACAGGGTAAACCTGCGTCTCCTCGATACAAAATCTTATTCAACCGGCCTGGTCTCAATTACCTACGACATTGAATAGCCCCCGGAAAGCTGAGTTGTAAGAAAATAATCAGATCCCTTTAATCTATATTGGGATTAAGGCACCCAAAAAAAGAAATCATTAATATATTTGCGTAACCGAATGATTACATTTATATTTGTAACCAAACAGTTACGCAACTGATATGCGGAGAGATGTATTTCAAGCCATGGCCGACCCGGTACGAAGGGACATTATAGCGCTATTATCGCGCCAGGCCATGACGGTAAATGAGGTGGCCGATAACTTTGAGATCAGCAGGCCCGCCATCTCTAAACATCTGAAAATATTGCAGGAATGCGGTATTGTCGAAATAAACCAAATAGGTAGGGCCCGTCATTGTATCATCAAACCAAAAAACCTCATCCCAGCCTTTTTATGGATCGATCAGTACCGCGATCTCTGGGAAGAAAAACTGGATTCTTTCGAAAATTATTTAAAAGAACTTCAAACTAAAAAATAGAAATTATGAGCATAGAAAGCCGAACTCTGACTATAGAAAGAACTTTTAACGCGCCTATTCAGCTCGTCTGGGACGCATGGACTAAGGCCGAACACATAGTCAATTGGTGGGGACCTAAAGGGATGGATACCCGTGTTGAAATTCATCAACTTAAAGTAGGTGGCCAATGGAAATTTATAATGCGAATGCCAGACGGGAACGACTTTATCGCCGAAGGTGAATATAAGGAAATCGAGGCGCCAAATAAACTGGTTACTTCAGCTGATTTCCGTCCAATGACTGAGGGGGTGGTGCTGGAAGTGCTTCTCGAGGCCGACGGGGATCGAACAAATTTTAGGTTCAACGTGATCCACCCCACCGAGGAATATTGTAAACAACAGGAAGCTATGGGCTTTTATAACGGATGGGTATCTACTTTTGACCGACTCGCAGAGCTTCTGTCGACTTAAGAGTTATCAATTAAGCGTATGTATGACCGCCCGATAAATGAAGTATATATAAACTTCTCTACATCGGTAAAGCCTGGTAAGCTGCGTATCCCGTACTCCTTGGTTAAATCAACGCCAACTTTGTTTATAGCTTAGGTCTTTGTCACAAATCGGCTCCTGATTCGTCTTTCCATTATAATCAAATCAATCAAAGATGAACAAGCTACTCCATTCTGGTTGGGCGGCCGGTATTGCCTTTATAGGAGGTACATTAATCATGGGAACCCTTCTAAAAGAATATAATGTAGTATCCCAAACTGTTAGTGAAATAGGCCAAAAGGGCTCTGCGCTCGAATTGGAATTTCAAATTTTTAGTTTTGCGATCAGCATCTTGTTAATTTTATTCTCAAGTGCTCTGATCCTGTTTTCAAAAAGACAGGGCTTGTCGGTTGTTCCTGCCGTATTCCTGTTGACATTTGGCCTGGCCGAATTTGGGATCGGTGCTTTTGCTTCCCCCCACCCACTCCATAACGTATTCGGGCTTTCGTCTACCATTGGGTATTTTTCGCCACTCATGTTTTTCTTGCTTTGGAAAAAAAAGCTAGGCCTGCGGTTTAAATGGATCTCACTATTGGTATTCGTATTGGTAATCATCGGGATATTCCTGAACCTCACACCTGCTTTTGCTCCCGAACTCTATCCTCTGAAATATTATGGGCTCGTTCAGCGATTCCTGCTTTATTCTTTCTTCGGCTATTGCGCATATGTAAGTATTGTTGCCTTAGAATCTACAGAAAAAGCAGACCTCTAGGTAATCAAATGAACATTTCCTGTGTATTCATTATCTTTTAAGAAGAAGATCTCCGTTTCACCTTATGATCAGATTTACTTCCAAAAGGGAAAAACAGCTATGGATTGGCGTTTTAGTCGTCATTATCGGGATTTTTATTGTTCTTTTTGTCGGAAGGCCTTTAGCCGGCATGCTGCGCGAGCGAACACTCCTCAGCATTGGATTCTGGATTGCCATCTACCTGGTCCTGGGTACGATTATCTGGCATGGATTGAAACGCCGTATTGGTCGTTTGGAAATTGGTATCTGGATTGGGGTCATTGCCATTTACTTGTTGATGTTTCTGCGGATGGCCAGTCCGGAAGAACGCTCACATCTCATTGAGTACAGCGTACTTGCCATCTTTATCCACGAGGCATTAAAAGAGCGAAACCGGCAGAAGAAAACCGTGAACAGACCCGGACTGAT
>JBPCUI010000040.1:0-4445 GCA_051011235.1 Flavobacteriaceae bacterium | reverse complement strand
CCTATTTGGCTAAATTTTCGGCCGTAACACAAGCAGTTTTTATTCTGTGGCTGCTCTTCTTGGGACCTGTTTACTGGTTGTTCTATGCCATGATCGCCATTGGTGTGTTGGAGACCATCGAAGAAATTACCCTTATTTTCATGTATGACAAATGGGTGGCAGGTGTTAAAGGGATTTACTGGGCTCTAGGTGATAAGAGAAGAGTGAAAGTTGAAAGTTGAAAGTTGGAAGTGGAAAGTAGAAAGTAGAAAGTAGAAAGTAGAAAGTGGAAAGTTGGAAGTAAATTGTGAGGAATGAAAAAGATTAACCTGAAAAAAGAATTATCGGATTATTTCAACCCTTCCAAGACCAAGGTGGCTTTAGTTGATGTTCCTGCCATGAATTTTCTGATGATCGACGGCAAGGGCGATCCGAATACATCCAAAGCCTATGCAGAGGCCATAGAAGCATTATTCTCTGTTTCATATGCTCTAAAGTTCATGATCAAAAAGGGTGCAATGGCCATTGACTACGGCGTAATGCCTCTGGAAGGACTTTGGTGGGTGGAAGATATGCAGAAATTTGATCCTGCCAAGAAAGAGGACTGGCAGTGGACCGCCATGATCATGCAACCCGAATTCATAACGTCCGATCTTGTAGCTGAGGCTAAAGAACAGGTTAGAACCAAAAAAGATCCCAAGGCCCTTTCAAAATTGCAATTCGAGGCATTTACTGAAGGCAAAGCGGCACAGATCATGCATATCGGTCCTTTTTCTGAAGAAGGCCCAACTATTAAAAAAGTCCATGACTTTATTGCGTCCAACGGTTTTCTACGAAGTGGAAAGCACCATGAGATCTATTTGTCAGATATCAGAAGGGCAGCCCCTGAAAAATGGAAAACCATTGTCCGACAGCCTTATAGAGATCGGTTGGAGTAAAACCAGTGGCAGTGGATCGGAATAAAAGTAGTAAGTAGTAGACGGTAGGCAGTGGGCAGTGTGTTACTTGCGAAACTGTAAAACCGGCCTCATGGTTCTCGATATATTTTCTTTTCGCAAAACTCAAAGCAAACACTCGAACTGACTTACAGAATGCACTGCGAACTGCAACTGCTAACTGCTAACTGCCAACTGCTACAGTAACCCAATTACTGTTTAGATTGTTCTTTAGCAGCTTTGCGAGCTTCTTTCTCTTGTTTTTTAAAATAGCCCCGGGTGAGGAAACTGGATTTCATAGCCTCCATGTTTTCATTGAACCGGGCAGTACCTTCTTCAAGGTGCCTCATCGTGGCATCTAAATTCTGCACCAATACTGTATCTGTAGCGAGGTAATTCAGTGCTCCGTCTCCCTCTGCGATATCCGTGATCAGGCTATCTAATTTCAGGCTCATCGAGACTATATTCTCACTGGAAGTTTCCAGGTTTGCCAGCGTATTTTTGAATTGCATTCCCGAAATGGTGTCCGTCATTAAAACACCGGCCACACTGTTCTTATAGTTTTCACGGTCGAGGAGTTCATTTACCTGTCTGATAGTTTTATTGGCGTTGGTACTTGCAATTCTCAGGTTTTTAATCGTCTGCTCCAGATCGCTTGCCATTAAGGTATCATTGAGTAATCTGCCAAGGGTTCCTCGGCCTTCTTTCAGGCCTTCTGTAACCTTGAGCAGATCGGCGGTTAACAGAGCTGCATTTTCGCCTGTTTTATTTAAGCTGCTCAACATGTCTTCCGCTCCGATCCGGCTGTAGGAGATAATAGTATCGCCCCTGCCCACCTGAGAGGTCAAACCATTACCTGGAACTATATTAACCATCATACTTCCCACGAGCCCATCGGACCCAATAGTGGCAATGGCATCGGTTTTTACATGACGGATTATGCTTTCCTGTAAAGTCATTGATACCACAATTGTAGTATCATTGAGCATTTGAATTCGCTTTACAGTACCTACATTGATCCCGGAATAACGCACATTATTGCCTTGCTGTAAACCATTGACATTCCGGAAAACCGCGTGAATCGTAAACTGGGATCCAAACATATTCTGTCTGTTCCCAATAATGTAGGCAGCAACAACCAAAAAGGCAGTTCCGATGATCACAAAAATTCCAAGTCTTATCTTTTCGGATGACGATTTTTCCATATCGTTATTTTTTAAAGAAGGCTTCAACCTTCGGATCTGTTAATTTTACAAGCTCATTATAAGTTCCTTCAGCGTAGTTAATACCGTCTACTAAAAGGATCATTCTTTCGGAAATAACACGGGCGCAGTCTACATCATGGGTGATAATCAGAGAAGAAGTATTGTACTTGGCCTGAATGCTTCGCATCAGTTCAATAATCTCCTTGGCCGTTATAGGGTCCAATCCACTGGTTGGTTCATCATAGAGAATGATCTTGGGTCTCAGGATCAATGTCCGTGCAAGGGCGACCCTCCTTTTCATACCCCCGGACAATTCTTCCGGCATCAGGTCTATCGCATGAGCCAAACCCACATTTTCAAGGGCCTCCAAAACCAGTGGTAGTGTATCTGTAACCGGGCCCAACTTATCTTTATGCCTCCTCATTGGGAATTCCAGGTTTTCGCGTACCGTCATCGAATCGTATAAGGCACTTCCCTGGAAAAGGAAGCCAATTTCTGCTCGAAGTGCGTCCAGATTCGGGCGATCCAATTGTAGAATATTTTTGCCCATTACAGACACAGAACCGCTATCCGGATACATTAAACCAACCAGGCATTTGATCATCACAGATTTGCCTGACCCGGATTTCCCCATCACGACCAGATTCTCTCCTCTATACAGCTTCATGTTGAAACCATTCAGCACATGATTATCTCCAAAACTCTTGTAGAGATCCCGGATGTCGATCATGACCTCAGCGCTACCCTCGGGAATCGGATGCTGTATTTGTGCAGCTGCTTTTTTCATAGTTCAAAGAATATATCGGAAATAAAAACGGCAATAAAATCGATCACGAACAGCAACATAGAGGTGAAGACCACAGCCGTATTTGCTGCCAACCCTACCCCGGCGGTGCCCTTTTTACTGTTGTAGCCCTTAAAACAGCCCACCAGCCCGATTGCGAAACCAAAAAAGAACGATTTAATAGTGGCAGGCACCAGGTCGCCGTATTTCAGGGCATCAAAAACCCGATTAAAATAGAGTTGAAAGGAGACATCCCCTTTAAAATATTCTACCAAAGCCGATCCGTAAAGCGCTACTGCATCACCTAATATTACCAGTAGCGGAAGCATCAGCGTAGCGGCAAGAATTCTTGTAACCACCAGGTATTTAAATGGGTTGGTACCGGAGACTTCCATGGCATCGATCTGTTCGGTTACTCTCATAGATCCCAGTTCCGCACCTATCCCGGAAGCAATCCTGCCCGCACAGACCAAGGCAGTAATTACGGGGCCAAGTTCCCGAACAATGGAAATCCCCACCATATCAGGCATCCAGGATTCGGCACCAAATTCAATTAGTGTAGGTCTTGATTGCAATGTTAAAACAAGACCGATGATAAAACCGGTGACCAGAACAAGAACCAGCGACCTGTTGCCCATTTGGTAACACTGCCGCAGTAATTCTTTGAACTCAAAGGGAGGTTTGATGGCTTCTTTAAAAAATCGGCCGGCAAAAAAGGAGATTTCACCAATTTCCGTAAAGAAGGTTCGAATCCCTTGCGGTATGGCTTTTGCGGTATTCATATCCTTGTGTTTGAGGAAAATCCACCTTTATCAAAGATAGTTCTCTTGCACAGCAGCAGATATGATATAAGTCATGCACAAAGCCTGATGAATATCATTTTTTGGTGGGCTAATCAAAGTTATTTTTGAACTATTCACTTTTAAAAACTCAATACCATATGGAAACCAAGCCTGTATATAATGAAGATTTGCATTTTGAACATGAACAATGGACAAGGGAACTCGCTTTTTGGGAAGATGAACTCCGAACCTTTAAGAACAGATTGGCTGAATTACTGAACAGATGGTCGGACAAATCAGATCTGGCTACTTTAGACCATTTTGAAAACCGGTTTAAGATCCACCAATCTAAGATAGAGGACTTTCGCCATCGTATTCATGCTCATGAATTGAATATCGCCAGGCATTATGAAGCCGGAGAAATTGTTATGGACCGGGTACATTTTAACTATCACCTTGAATTCAGAGAGCAAATGCAAATGCAAAGGAGTATTTATCTCGAGCTTAAAAACGAGTTCTATCATTTTGTAACCCAATATATGAACAAGTAATAGCGCCTGCACCTGGCTAAATCAAAAATTCTTTTCTACTTAATATTGAAATTCATCGCTATGGAAAAATTGTTGTAGCCCTGAATCGTATATGCGGTATTTAAGCCAAACCAACCCAATCTCAGGTTGAGTCCGATATTAGCCCGCAAACCGTCTACATTGTTTTCGAAGTCAAAAGGATCTGTAAAGGACAGTGGCACGATGAGATT
>JBPCUI010000039.1:0-9013 GCA_051011235.1 Flavobacteriaceae bacterium | reverse complement strand
TCGAAATTCCTCCTCGTGCAAGAATTGCATTGTAGTATCGAGATCCCTGGGCGGTTTTTTTCGAAGTTTCTTAAAGAATTTCTTATTCTCAGTCGCTTTTTCCTTTGCCCTGGCAGGTAAATTCTTTAGAGTTTCCTCCATTTTTTAATTATTTATTACTACTTCGATATTGAGAATACCTATTTTTATCGGCTCAATAACTCAGCGCTTTTGCAAGATAACAACATATTGCCAACAGACTTATTTGGACAGGCGCTTTTAGACTATGTCAATGGTGACTACAGCGGTGATATAACTACCTACATTTCATTGGACGAAGAAGATCTGCTCTCACTGCCCTATCTTTTCAGGAGCTTCGACGAGATGCCTGCTTTGGAGCAACGCGCCTTGCAACTAAGTGTAGGAAAGGTTCTCGATGTAGGTTGTGGGGCAGGAAGCCATAGTCTGTACCTTCAGAAAAAAGGCATGGATA
Organism: Flavobacteriaceae bacterium; assembly: GCA_051011235.1. Classification (GTDB taxonomy): domain Bacteria; phylum Bacteroidota; class Bacteroidia; order Flavobacteriales; family Flavobacteriaceae; genus JAHEJJ01. The sequence continues at coordinate 8,541 of JBPCUI010000039.1, read as the reverse complement.
TTACCGCATTGGATGTATCGCCGGGGGCGGTTGCCACCTGTAAGAAAAGGGGGCTGAAAAATGTCATATTGACTGATTTCTATGACTTCTCTGGTATGAAATTTGATACTATCCTGTTATTGATGCATGGAATAGGGATGGCTGGAAATATTGAAAATCTGGATGCATTTTTGGAGCATTTGATCTCACTTTTAAACCCAGGCGGCCAGGTACTTTTAGATTCATCGGATATCATATATATGTTTGATCAGGATAAGGATGGGGGTTATTGGGTGCCGGGAGATGTGGCCTACTATGGAGAAGTGCAGTTTATTGTCGAATACAAAGAAGTAAAAAGTGCATCTTTTCCCTGGTTGTATCTCGATTATAATACCTTAGAGGCTGTTGCTACTGAGAAAGATTTAACATGCCAACTTGTAAGTAGTGGTGAACACAACGACTATTTGGCCAGATTATCGATTGGTTAGCAATAGATTATGTCTTGTATCGTTTTTAGTCCTAATTTGTATCAAATTTGAGAATAAATGCTTAAGAAAAGGATATTTATGCTATTCGTTGCCGCGGGACTGCTGCTGGCCTGTTCCAAGGACGATGAGAGCAATGGAAATCAGGATCCGGGAGGTGTCAACAAAGCGGCCAATTTACTCGCTGCGGGTGAATCGGCAAATGATATTCTTTCCAGTACCAATTTTACACAACTTCTGGTAGAAATTGCCTACGTGGAAGGATTCAGGCCCACTCAGGAAGCCATGGATGTTTTCGAGACATATCTGCGCGACAGAACGTTTAAGCAAGAAATTGAATTTCAATACAGATCATTAACCTCACCAAACCAGGAGACCCTAACGATACAGGAAGTAGCCAATTTAGAGGAAGAGAACCGGGTCAATTACAACGATGGTGAGACCCTGACTATTTATATATACTTTGCAGATGCACCCGATGATGACGATGATGAATCTTCACAGGTTGTTACCTTAGGATCTGTGTATCGGAATACCTCCATGGTTATCTATGAACAAACCGTTCGGGACCTGGCCTCGAAAAGTGTTCTGGTAACTGTAGCCGATGTTGAATCTGCTACTCTTAACCACGAATTCGGTCACCTTTTAGGCCTTGTTGATCTGGGAACAGATATGGTTAATGATCACGAAGCTATTGAACGAGATGAAGAGGGCAATCCTGTGCTCGACAATAACGGCAACCCTGTAGGCAATAATCACTGCGACGTAAATGGGTGCCTTATGAGGGCCGAACTGCAATTTGGTTCGGGAATTGTGGGTATGCTGGAGAGCAGAGCTGCCAGAGGACTTGCCATCCCCGTTCTGGATGCCGAATGTATCCGTGATCTACAGGCCAACGGAGGTAAATAGTCTACTCCTATGCAATCACATTATCAGAGTGAGCATTTTAAGGAATATGCAGGTATTTATGAGTCTGCAAAGAAACCTTCCACTTCGGATTTTCCATAACGTAAGTCACTATTAGCGGGATCACTTTCTCCCGGACGCTCCATTCGGGTTGTAAATACAAAATACAGTTTTCCCCTACTCTGGCCGACTGCTCTTCAGCAAATGCGAGATCGTGTTTGTTGTAGACGATCACTTTTAGTTCATGAGCTCTGTCATAGATATCACCCACAGGCATTTTATTTTTTTTCGGAGACAAGCATATCCAATCCCACGTTCCAGTCAAAGGGTAAGCCCCGGAAGTTTCAATATGGGTATTTAAGTTCTTTGTTTTCAAGGAATCGGTGAGCGGTCCCATATCCCATGTTAAAGGTTCGCCTCCTGTAACTACAATCGTATCGGAAAACGCTGCGGCATTATTTGCAATGCTTTCAATACCGGTGGGAGGGTGAATTTCCGCATCCCAGCTTTCTTTTACATCACACCAATGACAACCAACATCACAGCCACCGATCCTAATAAAATAGGCAGCAGTACCTTTGTGATACCCCTCGCCCTGGATTGTATAAAACTCCTCCATAAGGGGTAACATTAATCCTTGATCTACTTTTGCCAGCAAGTCTTCCTTTAACATGCTGTAAAGATAGGACTAAGTTGAATAATCCCTGTTTAAAATGTCAGCTGGGCAGTTTGTCTATATATTCATTCAATACTGTAATGCATCACTTTTTTTAATACGCGGCTTGAGAATTTTCAATTTTTAAAATTGAATTAAATTACCCTATTTTTAACAAAAATTAATAGTATGAGTACCCGAGACATGTTTTTTGATCATATTGAAAAAGGATACAGCTGTAAAGGTGATTTCATTACCATGGGAGCCGCGATGTTGGACGGTGAAACAATTACCGGGGCTCATGTAAAGGTGCCGCTTAAGACCTTGAACCGCCATGGTCTGATTGCCGGGGCAACAGGTACTGGAAAAACCAAATCGCTCCAGGTAATTGCCGAAAACCTCTCGGAGAAAGGGATTCCTGTGTTGTTAATGGACCTCAAGGGAGATCTCAGTGGTTTGGCACAGCCAAGTCCGGGGCATCCTAAGATTGATGAACGCCATGACAAGATAGGACTGGCATTTGAGGCCAAAAGTTTTCCGGTAGAAATACTCTCACTTTCAGAACAAAACGGAGTAAAGCTCAGGGCTACAGTATCTGAGTTCGGTCCGATCCTCCTTTCACGCATACTCGACCTGAGCGTGACACAGGAGGGTATCCTGGCGGTAATTTTTAAATACTGCGACGATCATAAGCTACCCTTGCTTGATCTCAAAGACCTTAAAAAGGTACTGCAATATGCCACAGGTGAAGGAAAAAAAGAATTTTCAAAAGAATACGGCAGGATTTCCACCAGTTCTACCGGTACCATTTTAAGAAAGATCATCGAATTGGAACAACAGGGGGCAGAATTGTTTTTTGGAGAAAAGTCCTTTGATGTTGACGATCTGACGAGAATTGACAGTGAGGGCAGGGGTTATATAAATATTGTCAGGCTAACGGACATACAAGATAGACCCAAGCTATTCTCCACCTTTATGTTGAGCTTATTGGCAGAGATCTATTCCACCTTTCCGGAACAAGGAGACAGCGATCGGCCGGAACTTATTTTCTTTATTGATGAAGCGCACCTAATCTTTAAGGAAGCATCGGGAGCACTGCTAGATCAAATAGAGACTATTGTAAAGTTAATCCGGTCCAAGGGTATCGGGCTCTATTTCGTTACCCAGAACCCCACAGATGTACCTCCGGCCGTACTATCCCAGCTGGGTTTAAAAGTTCAACACGCACTTCGCGCCTTTACAGCCAGAGACAGAAAGGCTATCAAATTAACTGCAGAAAACTATCCTCTTTCTGACTATTACAATACGAAGGAAGTACTTACATCACTGGGAATCGGGGAAGCCCTTATCACGGTCTTAGATGAAAAAGGGAGGCCTACTCCACTGGCCGCAACACTTTTAAGGGCGCCTATGAGCCGAATGGATGTTCTTTCGGCTTCTGAATTGAAAGAAGTAATTGGTAATTCTTCCCTTATCAAGAAGTACAATGAGATGATCGACAGGGAAAGCGCCTATGAAATGCTAAACGAAAAAATTGAAAAAGCAGAACGCGAGGCTGAAAAAGAAGCCAAGCGGGAAAAAAGAAGTACCTCCCGCAGAACAACATCAACAAGACGGCGGCGAAGCACCAGGCAAGACCCATTGGTCAAGGTACTGACCAGTGCTACTTTTATACGCGGTGTGCTTGGAATTTTGAAAAAAGTAATGCGCTAAATGGCAGTACCAAGAATCATACAGTTCCTCTTCATCATCATAATACTTGGCCTGCAGGCTTGTGAAGAAAAGAAAAATCCTTATTTCTCGATCAGTTCGGATCAGGTGGGTCTCATCAGCAGGCATACCTCTATGGAGGAAGCAGAAAACTTATACAGCTCGGATTCCGTTGTAAAAGACAGTGCTCAATTCTCAATTGGTGTTGGAAAGGACAAACTAAAGATCTTTGCGAAAGGCGGGACTCATTTATTTACCCTTACTCAGGACACAGATAGTATTCAACAGATAGGGCATGTACTTATTGCCGACCCAAGATTTACAACGGAGAAAGGTATAGGGTTACAAAGTACTTTTAAGGAAATCAAGCTACACTACACGATAGACAAAGTGGTAACTTCAATGAATAATGTAGTAGTATTACTGAAGGAAAGTGATATCTATTTTACAATAGACAAAAAAGAACTCCCTGCGCATCTCAGATATACGAAAACCAGACCTGTAGAGCTTGTGGAGATCCCGGACAAGGCCAGGATCAAATACCTGATGGTTGGGTGGGATTAGGCTCGCCGGAAGCCGATCACGGTGTTAATTAATTCATAAGAAGAATTTCACAAGAACTTTATTTCTTATTTTGAAAAAAACCGGAAATGAAAGCCAGTTTAAGCCTGTTATTTTTAAGTATTAGTCTGTCTATTTCAGCGCAATTCTCTTATGAAGCATCTGCGGAACATCCTTTTGGTTTGCCGAACCCAGAGGCACCTGAGCAGATTCTTGATTACGCCCCTCTGATTGGGGAATGTGAATGTTTATCGGTATTGCGCGGGCCCGATGGGGCCTGGGCCGAACCAGTGGACATGATATGGCGTTTCAAATATATTATGAACGGTACTGCAGTTCAGGACGAAACCATGAAAACAGATGGCAGCTATGCAGGCAGTATCAGACAATTTATACCAGATAGCACTAAATGGTATGTGCATTATTACAGTTCGGGCAAACCAACTACAATATTACCCAGCTGGGAGGGTAACAAAGATGAAACGGGCAACATTGTCCTATATCGCGATCAGAAAGCACCAAATGGAATGGATGGCTCTTACAAAATAACTTTTTCAGACATAACAGACCAGGGTTTTAAATGGCTGGGTGCGTGGGTGAGCAAAGATAGCAGCGTTGTTTATCCAACCTGGAAGATCGAGTGCAAGAAAACACCGGTGGAAGATCGTTAGGTGGACGTGGTCGTCTTGCCAAAAACAGATGACAATTGGAAAATGTATCCTGATATTTGGAACCGGGTCCGGGATTGAACCTAGTTTACGGCAGACTTCTTCCTAAAATTAGCCCGATTCAAAATTACACGATCGCTATACTGCTGCATCCACTCGGTGAGTTCGAGGAGTTTTTTCAGGTAAGAATGGCCAAAATCGGTGAGTGAATACTCCACACGGATTGGCACCTCCGGATAAAGCCTTCTGGAAATATAACCGTCTGCCTCGAGCAATTTAAGACGCTCACTGAGTACTTTACTCGAAATGCCATAAACCTTCTTTTTAAGTCGATTAAAGCGAAGTACCGGAAAATACCCCAGGTAGAGAATTATTAAAATACTCCACTTATCCGAAGCCAAGGACATTACATCCCGTATAGGGCAGTATTCAGGCGGATCTTTCGGATTGATATGCCCAAACATTTTTTTTATTTTTTTTGCCGTTGTAATTTTCTGATTTTCAGTAATAGTTTCTAATTCCATACCAGGTTCTATTTTGGTAGCCTCTTTTATAATAGTGAAAGTTTCGCTACTTTCGATTAGAAAGTAAGTTACAAAAAGTTACCTAAAAAAATGAATAAGTTTTTACGACAAATCATTCCCCGTTTATATGGAGCATACTTCAATTGCTTGGCTGTATTTTCTAAAAAAAATGCTGCTGAAAAAGCATTTACTCTTTTTTGCACCCCAAGAAAGGGTAAAGTACTGCCCGTACAACAGGAATTTCTGAAAGCTGCCGAACATGAAATTGTAACGTTCGGAGGCATGAAGTTGCAGACCTATTTATGGAATGGTAGCAAGGAGACTGTCCTGCTGATGCACGGATGGGAAAGCAATTCTTTCCGATGGAGGAACCTGATCCGGCACCTGAGAAATGAGGGATTCAATATTGTGGCATTTGATGCACCTGCACACGGAAAATCCGGCGGTGCAATCCTTAATGTACCCCTATATGCGGAATGTACAGATCATATGATCAAAAAGTTCAAACCTAATTATATAGTTGCACATTCCGTTGGCGGCATGACGGCAGTTTATCATCAGTACCAGTACAATAGCAACAAAGTGGAGAAATTAGTTTCAATTGGGGCTCCTTCCGAATTGCCTGAAATTATGGCTCATTACAAGAACATGCTCAAATTGAGTGATCGGGTTATGGCCGCACTGGACCAATATTTCCACAATCACTTCGGTTTTGGGATACAGGATTTTTCTACTTCCGTTTTCGCTTCACAACTTACTATCGCCGGACTTTTGATCCATGATGAACTGGACAAGGTGGCTCCGGTTAGCTCATCGGAAAAAGTTCACGCAAACTGGCCCAACAGCAGGATTATAAAAACGAAAGGCCTTGGTCATTCTCTTCACCAGGAAGAAGTAAATCATCAGATCGTCAATTTCCTAAAATCTTAAAAATAGATTACATTTAAATCATGGATATCACACCCTTCCACATTGCCATTCCTGTGTACAATCTGGCAGAATGCCGCGAGTTTTACAGGGACGTCCTGAACTGCGAAGAAGGCAGGAGCAGCGATCATTGGGTAGATTTTAATCTTTTTGGACATCAATTGGTTATTCATTACAAACCCAGATCAAATGAAGAAATTCACGCCAATCCGGTAGATGGCAAACAAGTTCCGGTTCCTCATTACGGTGTTGTACTTCCTTGGGAGGCATTCCATTCCTTCGCACATGAGTTGAAACTAAAAGGTATTAAATTCATTATTGAACCTTATATACGGTTCGAGGGTCAGGTAGGAGAACAGGCTACTATGTTCTTTAAAGATCCGGCTGGTAATGCCCTGGAATTTAAAGCGTTTAAAGACATAGATCAACTTTTCGCAAAGTAGTATTTCAGGATTTTAGCAGGTTCACAGTCACGGTGGCTAAATCGCCGTTTGGAAATTTTTTGGAGAATTGCGGATCGGCCTTTAACCCGGCTTCCTTTAAAATTCTGATAAATACCGGTACTTCAACAATATATTGGTCCGAATAGCCATGTGTTGCGTCGTAAGCTGTTGACGGCGACTGACCGAGGTTTTGAGAAACCAGTTCTGGCGGTACAGTATGAAGTTCAATAACCAGCAGTCCGTACTTTTTAACAAAAGAAGACCATTGGCGGAAATGTTCCAAAAGAGAATCTTCAACAAGGTTATTGTTTATTCGTGTTCCTCTGTATGCAAAAGCCCCGGTTGAATCGCTCACCCTTTTGGGATTTGGTTTTTGAGGCGGACTCCAGATCCTGTTATGATCAAGGAAAGTGCGTACATTCAGTAACTCTTTAAGATCCAAGCCGTAGGAAGTTTTAAGAGTTTTGGCCAGAAGTTCGGGATTACCAATATCTCCCCAAATGACTTTGGCCCAGATATCGGCCTTAACCAGATTAGCCCTTGTAATTTTAAGCGCTGTCTCATTGAAATCGGCGCCAACCAAAATCAGCGGATGCTCTTCCAAAAACTGACCTCTCAGGGTTTGCGTCTCAATCACATCGAACAGGTGTTCAAGGAAAGCTCCATTACCACATCCCATGTCGAGAATACCTTTTGGCTGTTCTGCAATCGGTCGGTTAAATATTTCGACAATAATATCATCAACCACCCTGAAATAAGCGGCATGCGCCCCTCCGCTTCCCCAGACATTCATGGCCCGGTCTACATGCTTTTCCTCTTCCTTATTGTCCGGATTACGTATACTGCTGGCGTCTCCAAAAATAAGTGCATCCAATTTCCTCAGGGTTGGAATATAGGAGACGGTGACTCCATAGGCACTGGCTCTTCTGGCAAAAAAAAGACCTTTTTCAGTGAATTGGTATGTATCCTGTTTTTTTTGGAACCAATCGAAAAAAACAAAAATGTCCAATAGTCTGCCGAAACTTTCGGGGTCCTCGTGAAATTCGTCCGCTGTGAAACGAGTTTCCATAAAATACTTGTGAAACATCCCGCTCATGCCCAGGTGCACAACGGTAGGGCCTAAAATAATCCCTTCAATATGAGCCAGTATTTGTTGACGAACTTCTTCTTCTCCCGGATCATCCGCTATTGTTGTACCGTATTCCTCTTTAAACTTGAAGAACAATTCTTCCAGTTTATTAAAAGGTTCCTTCTCAAATTTTCTGTGATGATAATGCTCACTCAGGCGCATAAGCTCCACAGCATCCTGATATAGACCGATATAGTTCAAAGCAGCACGGCCATTTACGGTAAGGGAAAAACTGATTGAATCTGCCTTGTTGTCTATCGACTGTGATAACCAACCCTGGGAGCAAAGTACACGGAGCGCTACATTCAGATAGCCCTCATTGGCCTTAAAACGATCTGCGAGCTCCGTTAAGGAGCAGTTTTGCCGATCCTGTAAATAGTCTAAGACTCCATTGCTGTACAGCTCATAAGCAGAAGGAGCAGTCACCAGGCCATCTAAGTGGCGAAACAGACGTCCGCGAAGTTCAAATTGTTTGGATTTTGAGATCATTGGCCAGAACGGGGTCAGCAGATGTACATACTCTTATCAAAAAAATGGACAACAACAAGTTACAC
>JBPCUI010000038.1:0-3452 GCA_051011235.1 Flavobacteriaceae bacterium | reverse complement strand
TATTAAAAAGTACTTCCTCGGAGATATTCATTGTCCTTGCACATTCCTGAATGTAGAGCTCCTTTTTAATTCGATCTGGTATTTTAGAGATACTGTTGACAATATCACGTATGGTATCAGCTCTTTTTATGGGGTCATTACCACTTTCTTCAGTAAGTAAAGAAGTTTTGAACTGAATAAAATCTGCAGCGTTTTCATTGAGGAATAATGCGATATCATCATGGGTATTCTCGCGGGCAAAACTGTCTGGATCTTCTCCTTCAGGAAAACTACATACTTTAACATTCATTCCCTGTTCCAGGATCAGGTCGATTCCCCTGATCGATGCTCGCAGGCCTGCTGCATCGCCATCGAACAATACAACTATATTTTTGGTCAGTCGGTGAATAAGTCGGATCTGCTCTGCAGTGAGTGCGGTACCACTTGATGCTACCACATTGTGAATACCTTTCTGATAAAGCTGTATCACGTCGGTGTATCCCTCTACAATATAGCAGCTGTCTTCCTTAGCGATTGCCTGTTTGGCGAAGTAAATTCCGTATAATATCTTGCTCTTCTGATATATCTCGCTTTCAGGAGAATTTACGTATTTCGCTGTTTTCTTTTCGCTGTTGAGGATTCGGCCCCCAAACCCCAAAACCCGTCCACTCATAGAATGAATGGGAAAGATTATCCTTCCTTTAAACCGGTCGATAATTTTAGGATTGCCCGCGCCGGCGTCCTTTTCTTTTACTATAACAAGACCTGTTTGATCAAGAAATTCTAATTGATACCCATCTTTTAAGGCTTTTTTTCCAAATTCCTCCCATTGATCCAGGGCATATCCCAACCCAAATTGCCTTATTGTCTGTTCATCAAATCCCCTTTCCTTAAAATAGGTCAGTCCAATTGCCTTGCCCTGTTCTGTTTCCCAAAGGTTGTATTCGAAGTGCCTCTGGGCGTATTCAGACACAAGGTACATGCTCTCGCGGGTACTGGCTTCCTGCTTTTGTTCATCGGTACGCTGTGTTTCCTCAATCTCAATCTGGTATTTTTTAGCCAGATATCTTATGGCCTCAGGATAGGTAAAGTGTTCGTGCTCCATAAGAAAAGCCACCACATTACCTCCCTTTCCACTGCTAAAATCTTTCCATATCTGTTTTACAGGGGAAACCATAAAGCTGGGTGTACGCTCATCTGTAAAAGGGCTGAGTCCTTTGAAATTTGCACCTGACTTTTTCAACTGAACAAAATCGGAAATTACCTCCTCTACCCGGGCAGTTTCGTAAACATTGTCAATCGTGGTTTTAGATATCAATCTAGTGGGATTTGCAGTAGATAAAAATAGTAAAATAGGAACGGCTGTAAAAGTCTTTCAAATTTATAAATCAAATAATAGAGGCTTTTGCTAAATTCGCCTTAATAACAAAACTTATAAATCGTTGATCCTGTTCCTGGGGGTCAGACCCTATCGCTCAAAAAATAAGAATCTCGCAGCTGTTGTTTGTCCAAATTGCGGGCAGAAGGGCAGCCTGACTGGGAGTGTGGCACCTCATTATTTTCATCTGTTCTGGATTCCTCTATTCCCTGTATATACATCGCGCCAGGTCTCCTGCTCTTATTGTAAAAGAGGATATGTAAAGGACGAGCTTTCCGCGGAAATGAGAAGAGCCCTATCGAACTAGGGCCCTCTCATAAAACCTATTAGAATAATAGAAAATCATATTTCGAACCTCAATCCGAATGAAATATTGTTTTCCTGTATTTCCCAATCTTTTAGGATGGTATGCAGATCGTACCTGACATTGAATTGAACACATCCCACACCGATCCAGCCGCTCAGACCATAAACAAACTGATTGGGATTAAAGATACCTGTCGACTTCTCTTTTATTTTCTCCCCATCCAGCCGGTATTTGAGTTTCTGACGGGTTCCCAGGTTGATCCCCCCATATCCTCCAACCGCAATCTTGAATTGACTTCTTGACGAATAACGTACCCTGGTTTCGGAAACCGTTTTCCTCGAAGGGCCGAATTCAAAATGCAGCGGTACGATCAGGTTGTCTGTCCTGAGTTTGGATTTACTTAAACTAACCGGGAATGTTTCCCGAACCACCTGACCAGAACCGTCCTGGGTGTAGTACAGGTTGCTCGTGTTTCTCAGTCCGTTAAAAGTAAACGAAAAGCCGTAATGGAATCTCATGAAATTGGTGTTGTTAAAAATCCTTGTCCTCCAGGCCCATCCAATTTCAAAAAACCTGCTTCTCCATGCACTGTAAGGCGAGTCATTCAGAGATCCATTCTCCGGGATCACATTATTCAATCCAAAGGCAATCACAAAGTTGGAATATGTACGGCGGTCATATTTTCGCGAATGGTACTTCCAATCGAATGGTTCCCAGGATTCATCGCCAACATTGACGGTCACATCAACGCCATCTTCCCAGATGCTCTTATCCTCTTCTTCAAGAACAACACCCTTGTTACGCTCAAGCAAAGCAATTCGACTATCGATGATAGCCTTGCGGTCCTGGATATTCTTGGCTCTTTTCTCCGCTGCGCTCTCTTTCAGAATTTTAGCTTCTTCCTCGGTTATAGAACCCCGATCCAATCGCGCATTGATCGATTCTACTTCTTCCTTTAGAGCCTCCCGCTCTTGTGTTTCAATTTGTTCTTTCTGTTGTTTAAGCTCCGCTATCTCTTCCATATAATCTTCTTGTGCCACTGTAATGTGAACAATTGAGAAGAGAAAAGCGATTAATAGGTAACTGACAGTCTTTTTCATGATTTTGATTTGATAAATGATTGATGAATAAACTAACTCCTTACTTATGGGTCAAGATTATATTTTATTACACCTGGCGGATTATTTATTCCGGTCTGCAATGGCTGTTTTCACTCTGATAAATCCCTGGTTGAGTTTTTCAAAAACCTGATCACGGAAGGATTCATCAAGTTCATCTTCAACGCCTGTCAATAAGGAAGCTGAATCTATATTATTATCTTCCAGGAACTCTCTGTCGGCTAATATTTCCTGCTGAGCAGTTCTCAGCAGCGCGTCCACTTCTGCATTAGTGACCGAATCCTGGTTGTCTTCGAGTAGTTTTACCCGTGCCACCACTTCAGAGATCTTTGCATCGATAATAACTTCTGTGCGGATTTTTGGTAGTTCCTTTGGAGCTAAAGACTCCTGAGACTGCAAACCCAGTCCGTCATTCTTAGCAACAGCCTCTTCAATATTCATTTCTGGAGTAGTTGTAGCATCTTCATTAATTATTTCATCAGCTGTCAGTGCGGGAACTATCTCATTTGATTTTCCCGGCCCATTAGCAGGATCGGTGAGTGTTGGTTGTTCTACCAGTGGCATATTGTCTAATCCGGGGTTATCGGAGTCTTTTATGAACCAAACAGTAGCCAAAAGCACTCCTGCCAAAACTGCAGCCACGGCATATGGAAGATATGCTGATCTTGTC
>JBPCUI010000037.1:0-2565 GCA_051011235.1 Flavobacteriaceae bacterium | reverse complement strand
ATGAGGGACTGATGATCTATCTAAATTATAAATTTTTTCAATAATTTTAAAATCTCCTGCGTAGCCCAGGGGTTTTTGAAAGGCCCATCCTTGAATGGTTTCTGGTGAAAGGGCCGCGCCGAATGAGTCGTGAATAGAAGCGAGTTGTTCGGTAGAGAGAGTCTCCTGCAGGTTTGTTTGTGAAAATTGTTGAAACAAGGTATTTAATAGAGGGTAATCAGTCTGATCTGGCCCGCCTTTTTTAGCAAGTGAGTGAATAAAGCTTGCTGTTGATTGAACAACGGTTTGGAATTGTGTGGTGTTGCTTGGAATGAATTGAGAAAGGGGAATGGCTTGGATAGACATGAAGCACCTCCTGAAGGATTGATAGATAGTTAATGAAAAGAAACCGAAGTCGATGGACTAAGAGTGGGAAAAGGGGGAAAATGATTTTTAAACGAAAAGAGGTCTGGGAGGCAGAAAAAAAGATTTTCCCGATTGCAGGAAATAGAGGAGTGAAGAAGAAAGAACCGGATTTCGTCCACATGGTAGGACAAAGACCCCGGAAGAGTGCGGTTTGATTGTTGATGAAAACTTACGAAGTATCAAGGATCATTATGTATTCCTCCAAATTGGGGGTGAGAAAAAAACTGGTGGGGGGCTGTTCTCATCATAAAGGAATATTATAACGACCCTACATAGATAATGGGACAATAACTCTTTAATGATAAGACTGTCTAGTCAGGGATATGTTCAGTCGCGGCAGCTTTGAAAATATGAAGAAATGTATGAGAATTCTCATGTAAGCTAAATGGCTCGTTTTCTTTGCCGTCACCTCATGATGGTATGGGTTGAAAGTTTCTGGTTTATGCCTTCTCCTAAAAAAAATAAAAAGAGGAAAATGCCCAAGGCAGGCACTCTTGATATTCAGAATATTCCTCTTTCCAAAAGACGGAAATTTCAGAAGCGGTTATTGATATGGTATGAGGAATGTGGTCGAGATCTTCCGTGGAGGAGGACAGAGGATCCTTATAAGATTTTAGTCTCTGAGGTGATGCTACAGCAGACACAAGTCGATCGTGTGATTCCTAAATTTCACGAGTTTTTGCAAAAATATCCTACTGTGCAGGACCTTGCTGAAGCCCGCCCTGAGGAAGTTCGAAAAACCTGGTATCCCTTGGGATATAACATCCGTCCGTATCGTCTTCATGGGATTGCTTGTGAGGCCATGGAGCGGTATGGAGGAAGGATACCCACGAAGGAGAAAGAGTTGTTGTCGATGAAGGGGATTGGTCGGTATACGGCGGGAGCCATTCAATCATTTGCTTTTCAGAAGGATGCCGCCATTCTTGATACCAACGTCATGCGAGTCTTGCATCGGATATTTATAGGAACGGGTGATCCTAAAAAACAAAAATCGATATTGTGGATTCTTTCGGAAAAACTGATTCCCAAGGGGAAAGGCTATGATTTCAATCAAGCCTTAATGGATTTTGGGGCCACGGTGTGTACGGCACGAAAACCCTTCTGTTTGCTCTGCCCTATGCGAGATATTTGCCATACTGTTTCTCTTCATGAATAACCAAGGCCTTCGAAAAATACCGTATCTTGTTGTGGCTGCGGCCATTCTTCAGCGTGAAGGAAAGGTCTTATTGACGAGAAGAAAGCTTGATGCTCATCAGGGGGGACTGTGGGAATTCCCTGGTGGCAAGCAAGAAGTAGGCGAGACCTTGGAGCAATGTTTGCAGAGAGAGCTAAAAGAGGAAATCGATATTGAGGTTGGTGATGTACAGCATTTCTATGTTCTTCGCTATCGCTATCCTGAAAAAGAAGTGGAGTTGCATTTTTTTACCTGTTCAATATTTCAAGGAGACCCCAAGCCTCTTGGAAGTATAGAAATGGCCTGGGTTCCTAAGGGGGAATTAGCGTTTTATGAGTTTCCGGCCGCTGATCAGCCGGTCTTGAGGAAAATCCTTCAAGGGCAACTTGAGGAAGAACCTTCTTCCTAAACCCTTCACGTAGACTGGTTGAACTCAAATTTTAAGGTTCTGTTTGTTGAAGACGTTTGATTTCCTCATTTTGTTCATCAACTTTCCGTCGTAAATCTATAAGCTGTTCGTTCAATTCGTTCAAGGAGTTGGTCGCCTGAGTGTTTTGCTCCTTCACCCCATCATTTGTCATTTCACCTGATGTGGAAGTGAGAATATGAGGTTCTTTCAAATTTGATGATTTTAAAAGACTATAGTTAATCATAACCCAATGAGAGTTAGCTGGGATTTCCATTAAAGGCTGCGATTCCTTTGGGTTGATGAGTGCTTCTTCCTGAGAAAAATGAATGGTGGTATAGCGTTGTAAGTTTCCTCGTGAATTCTTACCTTTTCCTTGATCAAACATGGATTTTCGCTAATTTTTCAAATTTATGAGAAGAGTAGTAGGATGGAAAACTGCCACAGTTCCCTTAACTACTGAAGAGTTTTCATTGGTATCTGTGCAGATAAAGGAGACAAGTTCTTCTGGAGTGGCTTTGGACAATGCCGAAGCTAGTTGAGGGCCTAAAAAACGAATTTGAGAGGGTGAAAAGACTGG
>JBPCUI010000036.1:0-17062 GCA_051011235.1 Flavobacteriaceae bacterium | reverse complement strand
ATTCTTCCGGTAACGGTAATCTTGTATGGATTCAAAGAAGTAAAAGCGATTGTATCGCCCAGGTTATATGCCCAAAGTCCTGCATTGGTAGAAATGATCATTACATAGTTAATGCCCATTTCTACATCTTTAATAGTAAGCCTTTCAGGCTGCTCGTCATGGAATTCATCGGCTTTTACAAATTCGTAAAAGATGCCGGCATTCAACAATAAAAGCATCCCTTTATCTTGTTGTGAATTCTGATATGCAAAGAAACCTTCGCTTGCGGGAAATAATTCAATACTGTCTACAGATCTGCCTATTAATTGTTCAAATCTGGCCCTATAGGGCTCATAATTAACTCCGCCGTAGATAAACAATCGGAAATTCTCAAATAGTTCCCCTACTTTCTTACCCTTTAATGTAATAAGCCGTTCGAAGTACATCTGAACCCAGGAAGGGATTCCCGCTATTAGTGTCATGTCCTCGCCGGAGGTCTCTTCCACAATTTTGTCTACCTTGGTTTCCCAATCCTCAATACAGTTGGTTTCCCAGCTCGGCAAACGGTTTTTCTGCAGGTAATTGGGTACATAATGTGCCGATATTCCCGATAGTCGACCCAGTTTAACCCCGTTTTTCTCCTGTAATTCCGGACTTCCCTGAAGAAAGATCCATTTTCCATTGACAAAATCGGTATGCCCGGTCTCTTTTATATAATTGAGAATTGCATTTCGTGAGGCCTTTACTTGCTCTTTTATAGATTCGGTAGTAATCGGAATATATTTAGATCCGGAGGTGGTCCCCGAAGTTTTGGCAAAGTAAATAGGTTTCCCGGGCCAGAGTACGTCCTCCTGGCCATCGACCACCTTTTCCACATAGGATCTCAATGCTTCATAGTCCCTGATTGGCACGCGTTCTTTAAAATCCCGGTGAGACTTAATCTGATTAAACTGATGATCTTTGCCAAATTGGGTGACAGCGGCCTTATTAATAAGCCTGGCTAATACCTTTTGCTGGGTTTCAACCGGGCGCCGGATCCATTTATTGGATTTTTGGTCGACAAATGTTGCAAATAATTGAGCGGCTAACGATTTTAAAGACATTCCTATTATTTAAAATCGATATAGTCTATGGGATTTACTGGAGATCCATTATTCCATAATTCAAAGTGAAGATGGGGTCCGGTTGTAAACTCCCCGGTATTCCCTACTGAGGCAATTACTTCTCCGGCCCTGACAATCTCTCCCTGGCTTTTGGTTAAAGAACCATTGTGCTTATACACGGATAAAAGATTGTTCTCGTGTTTAACAATGATCACATAGCCCGTCTCGGCGGTCCATTCAGAAAATACTACGGTTCCACTAGCAATAGCCTTAACCGGCATATCCCTGGCGGCGACGATGTCGACCGCAAAGTGTTTTTTCTCTGCATTGTACGATTCAGAAATATCACCACTGAGCGGAGAGAACAAAACAATGCTGCCTGCTTCTGTATTACGTTCGAAAAGGTTGTATTTATCCTCCAATGCGACCTGTGCCCTTAAGAGTGAGTCTTCCCTGATTGGGGTTAGGTTTACAGTAGAAGGGTCTATCTTAAACTGTTCAAACATAGAGTCCCTGTTCATACTATTATTCTCCACATCTCCTTTGAGAACCATTCTGACATTCTGTAAATACCTATTGGTATAATCAAGAACCGTCACCAGGGAATCGGTCTTATAAGTGAGTTCTGTGGCTTGTCGTTTTAGTCTTGTTGAAGAATATCCGGGTATATATTCTCTAAGTGGTGTGAATGCGATCAACAGGGTAGTAAAACCAATCAGGACGATTATAAATAGTGAGCCGGTAACAAAAACATTAAGTCTGCTAAGCTTAAAGGATATTTTTTCTTCAAATGTACTTTCATTGAGTATAACCAATCGATACTTGTGAAGTAGTTTCCTTTTTAATTCCTTCCTCTTTTTAGCTTTTTTGGCCATAAGACACAAAGATACGCTTCGAATTCAATAATATTCCGCAGCCCTGTTAAAAATAAATCAATTGTTTAGACTAAGGCATTGCAATATATACGAATAGAATATATATTGAAGCTTTCACAATTAAAAATAAAGACAGTCGTTAGAATTTACAGTAATCTTATGAGATTTTTAGTACCTTTGTAATCCATTCAAATCCAATAATATGGTATCATTATTTACCTTCTTAGCAATAGGACCCTGGCAAATCGCCATCATCGTAGCAGTTGTTCTTCTATTATTCGGCGGCAAAAAAATTCCTGAACTTATGAGAGGTTTGGGTAGTGGAATCAAAGAATTTAAGGACGCTTCCAAAGAAGATGAAAAATTGGAAGAGAACAAAGAGCCTTAGACTTTTTTACCAGTATAGAAGTCCAGAGCATCCTTTCGGATGCTTTTTTAATGCTTAAATTTTAATATACTGTTTGGTATTTTGATATTAATAGGCTTCTTTCATGTCTTCAATTCCCTGATTTTCAGTTCTAACTGAGTGCGCAAGGACCAATACACAACATAACTGGTGCGTACACGACACTTTTCGCCCCTTTCACAACAAAAACTAAGCCCAGAGTATTTTAAGACATAAATTCGTCGTTAAAAGTTAGATTTTTAACGGTCAGATACATAACCAACCCTCATTATCCCCACAAAATGGTTCGTGAATTCTGCTTTATTAAGTACACATGAATAACGCCATGAAATATATACTTTCCTTGGCTCTTTTGGTTCTCTGCTTCGATATGCACGGTGGTGTGAAAGCGACTGCTACAATCAACTCAGAGTCGATGGGTGAATCGGTTTTTAGTGATAAGTCCCCCCTCAGTAAAGGCGGGGCAGCAGAAATTGAATTCCTCAGATTGGCAAGGAAACACAAAATTCCAACCAGAAAACTAAGTGGGCTCAAAGAAGTTTTTGAAGGGTATTACCTTGTAGCCGGTGCCTTTGGAGAACAAAGTAACGCGAAAAGATTTGTTGGAAATTTGACCTCACAGGGGCTCAAACCAAAGATTCTTTTTAACCCTCAGAACAAATTACACTACGTATACCTGGAGCATCACAGCAAAGGCATACAGGCAATTAATTCCTGTATTTCGGGTCTGAACGAAAAGTATCGCGACCCTATTTGGATCCTAAATGTGGAGAATAGTAAGGTATTGCCGGCCAATCCAGGCCAAAGATCAGCCGCGGATAATGCCGTTTCTGAATCTGTTGAAGAATTCAGAGCCAACAGCAGGAAAAACGGTATTGCTAACAGGGTGGTACGTGATTTGGATGGAGTTGCCAATGGCTATTATTTGATTTCAGGTGTTTTCGGAGAAAAGGCCAATGCCCGGAAACAACTGCTCAAACTCAGAAGCCTATCTCTTAGTCCCAAAATTCTATACAACTCAAAAAATGGGATGAATTATGTATTTCTGAAACACTCGGAAGGGTGGGAAGAAGCGATTACCATGTGCAATAACAGCCTATACGGTAA
The DNA here is from genome assembly GCA_051011235.1 of Flavobacteriaceae bacterium. Classification (GTDB taxonomy): domain Bacteria; phylum Bacteroidota; class Bacteroidia; order Flavobacteriales; family Flavobacteriaceae; genus JAHEJJ01. Next base: position 13,592 of record JBPCUI010000036.1, on the reverse strand, counting down.
GTTTTCAGGTAAAATGTGGATCCTGGCCGTGGTAAACGAAGACCAGAAGTCAGTTTCCAGAAGTGATACAAAAAGAAATAGGTCGTTCAATGATGATATAAAGGCCAGGACCTTCTATGCAATGACGGCCGAAAAGAACATTCCAACCAGATCGGATCCCGGGTTTGAGGGTATGAATAAAGGCTTTTATCTCGTGGCAGGTGTTTATGGTAATTCTGAGAACGCATCCGCTTACCTCGAGAAGTTGCGCCGGAAAAAACTACCCGCTCAACTGTTAATCCACCCTAAAAGTCAACTTAATTATGTTTACCTCAAACACTATGTTGACGGGGGGGCAGCCATTGAAGATTATCTCAGTAATATGAAAGGCGCCTACAAAGATCCAATGTGGATCCTGCATGTGGATCCGCCCGGTCTAGAGACAAATGAGAATAGTCCGTCTGCAATTCAGGCCAAGCCTGAAAACGAGGATTCAGACATTTTAAAATCTTATAAAAGAACAAATTTATCTTTCCATAAAAGTTCTCAGAGCCCGGTATACAACGATAAATTATTGGAAAAAGCGGATCTGTACTTCGATAAAATGTGGTACGCAGAGGCCGCAGAGCTTTATGAAATGGTTCTGAATGAAAATCCTGAAAATCAAACATTCGAAATAATACGAAAGGCAGGGGATGCACATTATTTCAATACCAATATGGAGAGGGCGTATTATTGGTACGACCGTCTTTATGCCAAATACAAGTCCGACATGAGGGCAGAAAACCTCTTCAAATATGCCCATTCACTAAAAGGAACAGGGAAATATGGAAGAGCTAAAAGATTGATGCGTCTTTACAATAAGGCATTAAAAGCCGAGGGTAGCAGCAATCGTTACAGACCGCGACCCGGCGATGCTGTCCTCGATAACATCCTCAACACCGAAGAACAGGAAATAAACATCAACAATGTTGCAGTGAACTCCGCATACTCAGACTTCTCTCCTATGTTCTATCAGGACGACAAGATGGTATTTGCGTCGGCCATGGATTCTGCTTTTTTTAATACCAGACGGTATAAATGGAATGATCAACCATATCTCGATCTTTATGTAGCCAAGCTCAATGAGCAGTCGAATGAGGTAAGAGATGCCGTTAAGTTCTCCAAAAAGATCAATACAAAATACCACGAAGCCTCGGTGACTTTTTCACCCGACCAGCAAACAATCTATTTTACGAGAAACAACTATGGCAAGAAATTAAAACGAGATAAAAAGGGCGTCAATAACCTCAAGATTTACAGATCTGATAAAATAGGGGATACCTGGTCTGAGGCCAAAGAATTGCCTTTTAACAGCGATGAGTATTCCACGGGGCATCCGGCTTTAAGCCCGGATGGTACCAAGTTGTATTTTGTTTCAGACATGCCTGGCAGCATGGGGAAAACAGACCTGTTCGTAGTAGACGTATTAGGTGATGGACAGTTTTCAGAGCCCAGAAACCTGGGGCCGGATATCAATACAGAGCGGAGAGAGATGTTTCCGTTTATAAGTGACGAAAAGCTCTATTTTGCCTCAGATGGGCACGTAGGTCTCGGCGGCCTGGATATTTACGAGGTAAGTATCAGTGAAGAAGGATTTTCCAAACCGCTGAATATGGGCCAACCCATCAACAGTAAGCGCGATGATTTTTCATATATCATCAAGGAAGAAACCCAAAAAGGGTTTTTTGCCTCCAACAGGCGGGGTGGTAAAGGAGATGACGACATCTATTCATTTAAGCGGCTTATCCCCGAAGAGCCAAACGAGAATGCGATTGCCGGCGTAGTTACCGAAATGATCACCGGGGAAGTGATGCCAAAATCACTTGTTGAACTGCTCGATGAAAACAATGTGAAACTTATGGAAGTGGAGACTGGCGAAGACGGAAGTTTTGTTTTCGAAGAGCTAGAAAGTAATACTCGGTATGTCGTGAGGACCACGCAGGATACTTTTATAGATGATGAACAAATCGTTTCCACAGAGGAAAACAAGAGGATTGAAATAGAGGTGAAGATGAATCAGCTGGCAGAGCGGGTTGTGATTGAAGACGGTATAAGGAAACTCAAAATAGATATGATCTACTTTGATTTCGACAAGTTCAACATCCGCAATGACGCGGCAGAAGAACTCGACAAATTGGTAGAAGTGTTGAAGACTTACCCAACCATGGTTATTAAAGTCGAATCTCACACCGACTCCAGGGGTAAAAGAGCATATAACAAGTACCTGTCGGACAAAAGAGCAAAATCGACTCGCGAATACCTGATCTCCAAAGGAATTGATCCTAAACGAATTGAGAGCGCCATCGGATACGGAGAAGAACGGCTGTTGAACGAATGTAACGGTACGGTTCGATGTAGCAGCGCACAACATCAGCTGAACCGTCGATCGGAGTTCATTATCGTCAATATGTAATGGCCCGGAGAATGTGCGCCGAAGATCTCGAATTTTTTTGAGCTGAGACCCTCTGACACCATTATAAATCAGGGATCTCGTTTGAGAATTATGCCAAAATCAGGCCTTCTCAACACTCAGCATAGGTTTCACAACAAAAGCCGGTGCTTAAAATACGGAATGACGCTGAAAGAGAGTTATATATACTACTAAATAGCATTTCAACCAAAAACCTTAACCATGAAACATTTGCTACTTATTAAGCAAATTTACCTGGATGCTTTCAGGAACCTGGGTCATATTATTGTAAAGAATTATTTTAAGGCATTCTTCTGGTTTTGCTTTTTAAGCTTTATTATAGTCCTCTATGCATTTATTTTCAGAGTGGCTACAGGGTTTGCTTTTGACTAACACCAACTGACCTAAAAACAGGAAGCGCCTTAACAGGCGCTTTTTTTATGTACAAATCTTATTTATGCTCTTAAACTATCGGGCCAGACTTACTTCTTGTTCTTCCATTTCGGAGAGGAATTTGGTTGACCTCAGGATAGCCTCAAGTTCAAACATATAATCGCGTTTGTTGGTAGCCGGGGCAAAAGTAAAGCCTTCCATTACCAATTTTCTGCTATTCTCAGGATCGTCTATAATATAGGTTACAAAAGGCCCTGCCATCGGATAGTTGTGGATCTCCCATATGCCCCTTACTTCAATCGCTTTTCTGCCTGCCAGTTGTGTTGAGAAAACATAGGGAGCGAAAGCTTTCTCAGTGATCATGTAGGTGATCTTTCCGGGGATATCCGGGCCTGGAATATGCTTCTGGCCAATTGAATCGCGCATCTTGACTATGTCCATAACCAGTGTAGAATCATTTTCAAAACTCCCGGCCGGCATTTCATACGCTATAAGATTCATACTGCCTTTAGGTATCTGACGGTCTATCCAAACAAAATTATCCCCTTCATGGCCCATCTTGTAAACAGAGGGTACTCTGAGCTTGACACCAAATTTGGTTTCCAGGACTTGGTCCTTACTAAGTGATCTTAAAAAGCGTTTTTGGGCTTCTTTCACCTCGGTATTCTTAAATGAGGCAATGATCTTTTTAGCGCTTTTCTCAAGATTTTCGAGGAGTTCATCTTCGGTTTCTCCCTGGATAACGCCCACCCTCTGAGGAGTGGCATAGACATCCACTTTGACTTCGGCCATGTCTGTACTGTCGAGCGCAACGAACAACACCGCCCGCCTGTGCCTGGTAGTGCCGGTAAAAACCTGTTTAGGCATGTGCTCTATTGTAAAAAGGGGCTCGTCCCAGATCAATCCAAGAATAGGTGCGGCAAAATGCTCTCTTACCTTATCTCCAACCTTGCCTTCCCAGAGTTTGTTATCCATTACCACCGCCAGGGTGTTAATGGCCCCAATGGAAGCTGGTTTATATGATTTATTCTTGCCATCGTTACAAGCGACGAGCATTAGGGTGGCCACAAGCAGTATTCCTAACTTCTTCATTCAATAGTTCTTTAAAGAGGCTGTATTGTTACCAAGATAAGTGAAAATGCGGATTCATCAAATATAGAAAGTCCACATTAATTCTGCCGTTAAGTAAAATATAATTTTTTAAGACCGGCCGGCTAACAACTACACAGTTTTAATTTGGTGCCTGGAATAAGATTATTTCCACTAATCCCGTTCCATTCGCGAAGATTTTCAATTGAAATTCCCGGATACTGGCGTGATATGGTCCAGAGCGAATCGCCTCTTTTTACCGTATGTATCTTGGAATTAGATGAAGCATTCGCATTTTGAGGGGATGATTTTGCTTTAGTAACACCAGCTGTCGAGGTCACTGGTCTCCTGGGGAAAATTGTGAGCCGTTGGCCCACCCTGAGCTGATCGCTTCGGAGCCCGTTCCAACGTTTTATCTGACTAACTCCCACACCGTATCTTTCGGCTATTCTGCCGAGATAGTCACCACTGCGCACCTTATATCGAATTCTGTTCTGTGAGCTTACAAGTTGAGGCAGTGGTTTTTCTTTTTTCTTAAGATCCTCCTCAACATAGGCATAGATGGCTGCTTCATTCGATACAAATTTTCCCACCGCGTAATTAGGCAATCTAAGACTATAGTTTTTCCCCTTAACAAAAGGAATAATGTTTAGCTTATACGAAGGATTCAGCATTTGTAATTCTTCTTCACTAACTCCAACCAGTTCTGAAATATGCTCAAAGCTAATTATACTCTTAACCAGAACGGTATCGGTTTCGAAATAAGGCCTTTCAGCATTTACTTTTTTCAATCCGTGTTCTTCAGCGTATTCGAAGATATACATAGTGGCCAGGAAAGCAGGCAAATATCCCGCTGTTTCCCTGGGTAAATATCTCCTTATATTCCAGTAGTTTTTATATCCGCCGGATCGTCTTATGGCCTTGTTGACATTCCCCGGACCCGAGTTATAAGCTGCCAGCGCCAGATCCCAATCTCCAAATATTTCATACAATTTTGAAAGGTATTGGCTGGCCGCTTTGGTGGCTTTTAACGGATCTCTTCTTTCATCCACATAGCTGCTAACATCCAGCTTATACATTTTACCGGTAGCATACATGAATTGCCACAGGCCAGTTGCTCCCACCCTAGATCTCGCCCTTGGGTTGAGGGCAGATTCAACAACAGCAAGGTATTTAACCTCCAGCGGAATATCGTAGTTATCCAATTCCTGCTCGAACATTGGGAAATAAAACTGGCTCGCTGTCAGCATGCGTTCCATCAGGTCTCTTTTGCCCAACAAAAAAGATTTAATGACTCTTTCAAGGGAAGGATTATATTCGATATTAAAAGGGGTCTTCTCGTTCAGCTTTTCCAGTCGGGCTTTTAGTATTTCGGTGCTGAAACCTTCAAGCGATTCTGCTGCGGTATCCGGATTTTGAACTTCGGCATACATTTCCTGATACAAATCCGCATTTTTTTGAAGCTCCTTCAGCCACTTCTTATCGTAGAGAGCAGCTTCCGGCAAGTCTTCCAATTGCCTGAAAATGGTGTCTGTTGAATTTGGTTTGGCTTTGTTGTCTGAAGCTAAAGGCTGATCCGAGAGTTTTTGCAGCTTAATTGGTTGAGCTGCTGTAAACAAGGTGTCAGCCACGTTCTTTTTTGAACTGATGCTATCTGTCTGAGATGGTACTGCAACTATAGTTGGAGCTTCTTGAGGATACATCACATTGAAGCTCAGCAGAACGAAAACAACTAAATAAAATTTTTTAAATACGGACATAAAATGAAATTTCTGGCCGTGGGGATTCACGAAAATCGGGTTTTTTTCTGAAACATTAAAATTATGGCCCTAAATAAAGGCGATGCCAGATCTGCCACGTTTTTTTATAACGGAATTAGCCTGCTAATATTGCTGAAATCCCGGGCAGCGTCTTGCCCTCCAGGCTCTCCAGCATTGCCCCGCCTCCGGTAGAAACATAACTTACTTTATCCTGGAAACCAAATTGTTTGACCGCCGCTACTGAATCTCCACCACCGACAAGGGAAAAGGCGCCTGCTTCTGTTGCCTCGTAAATATAATTGCCAATCTCTTTGGTGCCATTGGCAAAACTGTCCATTTCGAACACTCCCACCGGTCCGTTCCATAAAATAGTTTTAGAAGCCAGTAATACGGATTTGAATTTCACCAGTGTTTGTGGCCCTACATCCAATCCTTGCCATCCATCTGGTATTTGGGCTACATCCACTACCTGCGTTTGTGCGTCATTGGCAAAGGAATTTGCCGCTAAAACATCAACAGGTAAATGAACTTCCACACCTTTTTCTTTGGCTTTTTCCAATATCCGGAGTGCTAAAGCCATTTTGTCGTCTTCACAAATTGAATCTCCTATGGAGCCTCCTTGTGCCTTGATAAATGTATAAGTCATTCCACCGCCGATGATGAGATGGTCTACCTTGTCTAAAATGTTGTCTATTATTGTAATTTTAGAGGATACTTTAGCTCCGCCAAGAATTGCGGCTATCGGTTTCTCTCCGGACCGCATCACCTTTTCTATTGCCTTTATTTCATTGGCGAGTAAATACCCGAAACATTTATTTCCAGGAAAATATTTAGCAATAATGGTTGTTGAGGCATGAGCCCGGTGGGCAGTTCCAAAGGCGTCATTAACATAGATGTCGCCTAATTTCGACAGTCGTTCTGCAAAGTCTTCATCTCCCTTCTCCTCCTCGCTGTGGTACCGCAGGTTTTCCAGCATTAAAAGTTCTCCGTTCTCCAATTCTGAAGCTGCTGCTTCTGCTTCTGCACCTACACAATCAGCTACAAATTTAACTTCCACTCCCAAAACCGCCGAGACCTTCTCTCTTATGTGCGACAAAGACATTTCGGGTACCTTCTCTCCTTTGGGACGCCCTAAATGACTCATCAGTACGGCCGATCCACCATCTTCTAATATTTTAATGATTGTTGGCATGGCTGCTTCAATCCTGGTGGTGTCTGTCACTTCAAAATTTTGGTCGAGCGGTACATTAAAGTCTACACGAATAAGCGCTCTTTTATTTTCGAAGTTATAATCGTCTATGGTTTTCATTTCAATCCGATTTTAAAGAATTTCAAATGTAAAAATTTATCATACAACTTCAGCTTATTTCAAAGGCCTAAATAAAAAGTGAATCGCTTATATTTGAAAAGATGTTATTTAAGGACATATTAGGGCTTGACCATATTAAGAACCACCTGGTTTCCAGCGCCGGGGCCGGCCGAATTCCTCACGCCCATTTGTTCGTTGGCCGTGAGGGGGCGGGGACACTTGCCACCGCCATAGCATATGCCCAATATATCCTCTGCGAAAATAGTGGCAGTGAGAATGAGAATGGTAATGAACCCTGTAATTTGAAATGTTCTACACTTTCACATCCGGATCTTCATTTTGCATTTCCAGTGGCAAATACCTCAAAGATCAAAAGCCATGCTGTAAGCAACCACTTCATGGAAGAATGGAGGCAATTTGTGAGTGAGCAGGTTTATGGCAATTTGTTTGACTGGTACAGATTGATAGGTATCGAGAGAAAACAAGGTCAGATCGGGGTGGACGAGGCGCATGATATTGTTAAAAAACTTTCCTTAAAATCTTATGAGGGCGGATATAAAGTAATGATAATATGGATGGCCGAAACCATGAATATTTCGGCTTCGAATAAATTGCTCAAACTTATCGAGGAGCCACCGGAAAGAACTGTAATTATTCTTGTGGCCGAAGATGAATCGCGCATTCTTCAAACGATTCGATCGCGCTGTCAGTTACTGAACTTCCCGCCTTTATCTGAGCAATCCATAGCCGATGCTCTGGTGGAAAAAGGGCTGGTCCGTGAAGAAGCGCTCAGGTTGGCTCATGAAGCCAACGGGAATTTCAACAAGGCACTGGATCTGATGTACAGTGATTCCGAAGATCTCGTTTTTGAAAAATGGTTCGTGCAATGGGTGCGAAGCGCATTTAAGGCAAAAGGCAATAAATCTGCTATACACGAACTGATTTTGTGGAGTGAAGAAGTTGCCAAAACTGGCAGGGAGACTCAGAAGAAATTCCTGGGTTACTGTCTTGCGGTTATGCGGCAGGCACTACTGATCAATTACCAGGCCCAGGAGCTGGCATTTATGAAAATTCATGTAGATGGGTTTCAGCTGGAAAAATTTGCACCTTTTGTTCACGAAAATAACATCCTGTCCATAGTCGAAGAATTAGAATCTGCCATATACCACATTGAACGAAACGGGAACTCCAAGGTAATTCTAACGGATCTATCCATCAAATTAACCAGACTCTTGCATAAAAAAGCAGCCTGAGCAAGCCCTACTCTTTGTACCCTTCGTTGATGATTATGAGAATTTCTTCCGTCAGGTCTTTGGTCTCCAGGCCGTAAAGAACGGATCCTCCTTCGCCCCCACTCAGGATATAGGTATATCCGTTGGCCTCGCCATAGGTGTTGATCTTGGCTTTTACATTATTTACCAGGCTATCCATTTCGGCCTGTCCCTGTTGTTGTAAGAGTTGTTCTTCTTGCTGTAATTGCTGACCTATGAACTGTCCGCGTTGCTGCAGTAATTCGTATTCTTCCTGGGCCTTATTTTGTCCCATTGAAGGGGTTTTAGCCTGCAAGGCCTGGGCCTCCAATTGAAACGCCTGGGAAATGCTGTCTCGTTTTTTATTCAGGCTCGCAGATTTAACCTGATATTTTGCCTCGATATCCTGCTTCTCTTCACTTTTATCCATAAGTTGAACCGTGTCGACATATCCAATTTTATCCTGATCGCAGGAAAAGAGGATTAGCATGGGTAGTACAATCCAAAAATTTTTCATACTTCGTTTAATTTAACGGCCAAAAATAGAAAAGGTTTTTAACATGGCGGGCATTATATTAAAAATTGGTATTCTATTAAGATATCTCATTATTGGTCATAAGGCTTTACTCCAAAATTTTGCTATAATCAAAATCTATTCATTTTAAACTTTATGATTGATATTGTTTATTAGTATTGGGCAATTTTAAAGCGTTCTCAGGACAAAATACTCCGCCTGCGGCATTATACCTCTTGATTTGCTGTTTTGCCCTTCTACGGCTCTGAAAATGATTTTAGTGGTTTTTTTGGATGATATATAGCAGGGAAGAATACTCACCTGTGTTTCTGGCCTTCCAATTCGAAAGAAATCCGTTATAGATCGCGTTAAGGTAGCGATCCCTTCCGCTTTTATATTTTTCAGATAGCATCGAAATATAATAGGCGTCAAAATACATTGGCCTGGTCTCCACTATTTCCATTCCGTGTGCTTCAAATAAATCCTGAATGGCTTTCTGCGAAAAATGCCAAATATGCCTGGGCACATCATAGGCCGCCCAATACTCATTGTAGTGGTGGGCATCGTAAGATCTAAAATTGGGAACCGCAATAAACAGAGTTCCCTTGTCTGTGAGTAGGTTTATTATTTTTTTGATTTCCAGATCCGGATCCGGCAGGTGTTCAAGTACGTGCCAAAGTGTTATGATTTGAAATTTACGATCCAATAGTAATTCCTCCATCAAATCAACGCCTTTATCGGCCGCCCTCTTCCTGGCCAATTTATTGGGTTCAACGCCTGCAATATCATAGCCTCTTTTAACTGCTTCAACTAGGAACTCTCCTGTGCCCGCGCCAATATCCAATAAACTTTTTTCTTTGCCGGCATATCGGTTGATGAGTTTTATTTTACGGCCTGTACTGATTTTTTTTGCCAGCTGGTAGAGTCCGGGTAAAAGACCCTTCTTAGTGTCGGTGTGCGATATATAGTTTTCACTGTGGTAGTAGGGTGCTAAATCCTTAACGCGGGGACTTGTCATCAAACAATCCCTGTCCCTATCGTGCATAAGTGTAAATTCTTCCCCACTTACCAAAAAGTCTTTTGTGCTGAGAAAATGTTCCATGGAATTTCTTGTTCGGTCTGAATCTCTTTTTAATTGTTCCACGTGGAACAATTAATCCTAACGCCCTAAATGCACTAATAAAACACTGATATCACTTGGCGAGACACCGCTAATTCGCGATGCCTGAGAAACCGTAACCGGTCTAATGCTCTCGAGTTTTTCTCTTGCTTCAAATGAGAGCGATTTCAGGTTATTGTAATTGAATTTATCAGGTATTTTAACATTCTCCAGCCGCTGTAATTTATCGGCATTATTCTTTTCTTTCTCTATATAACCAGAATATTTTATCTGAATTTCCGCCTGCTCCAATACTTCTTTTTCCAGCGCGTTCCCTTTTACGTATTCCGAAACTTTGTCTAATTCCAGCATATGGTCCATTGAAACCCCTGGGCGTGAAAAAAGTTTAAACATCTTGTCGGATTGTTTTACATTGCTCGACTCAACCTTATCCAGTATTGGATTGATCTCCTCTGGTTTTACACTTGTTGTTCTAAAAAAGTGGACAAAAGCCGCTGACTGCGATGCTTTTTGCTCCATTTTGCGCATGCGCTCTTCAGAGGCTAAACCGATTTCAAAACTCTTCGGGGTAAGCCTTAAATCTGCATTGTCCTGTCGAAGAAGTGTGCGGTACTCGGCTCTTGAAGTGAACATTCGATACGGTTCTTCGGTGCCTTTTGTGATCAAATCATCGATCAGAACGCCTATATACGCCTCATCCCTTTTAAGAATTAGTGGCTCTTTGCCTTTGATCTTTAAATGCGCATTTATACCAGCCATCAGGCCCTGGGATGCAGCCTCCTCATATCCCGTAGTTCCGTTTATCTGGCCGGCAAAATAGAGATTATTCACCAACTTGGTTTCCAATGTATGTTTTAGCTGCGTTGGAGGAAAATAATCGTATTCAATGGCATATCCCGGCCTAAAGAACTTGACATTCTCAAATCCCTTAACCGAACGGAGTGCTTTAAACTGAATGTCCTCTGGCAGTGAAGTGGAAAACCCATTCACATAAACCTCGACGGTGTGCCAACCTTCAGGTTCTACAAAAATTTGATGGCGTTCTTTCTCAGAAAATCGATTGATTTTATCCTCAATTGATGGACAATATCTCGGGCCTACACTTTTAATTCTACCGTTGAACATCGGCGACCGGTCAAAGCCTTCCCTTAGCAACTCATGAACAAGCGGGCTTGTATAGGTCATATGACAATCCCTTTGTTCCTTGAGCAAATCAGAATCCAGATAGGAAAATTTGCCGGGAAGTTCGTCCCCTGGCTGTGGAATCATCACCGAATAATCAAGTGATCTCCCGTCTACCCTTGGAGGAGTGCCAGTTTTCATACGTCCGCTGTCAAAGCCGTAATCAGCGAGTTGTTCGGTAATTCCCGTGGCAGCCTTTTCCCCGGCACGCCCCCCTCCAAACTGCTTCTCGCCTATGTGAATAAGCCCATTTAAAAATGTCCCATTGGTAAGTACTACAGCTTTTGACCTAATGTCCAGACCAAGCGAAGTGCGTACACCAATAACTCTATCGCCTTCGACCAAAAGTCCACTGACCATTTCCTGATAGAAATCAACATCAGGAGTATCTTCCAATGCTTTGCGCCATTCTTCTGCAAAACGCATCCTGTCATTCTGCGCCCTGGGGCTCCACATGGCAGGCCCTTTAGACATATTTAGCATTTTAAACTGGATAGCGGACCTGTCTGTAATCTTCCCGCTGTAGCCACCCAATGCATCAATTTCCCTTACAATTTGTCCTTTGGCAATTCCGCCCATAGCAGGATTACAGGACATTTGCCCAATGGTCTGTAAACTCATCGTTACCAACAATGTGCTGGAACCTAGATTAGCAGAAGCAGCCGCGGCCTCAGCGCCTGCATGGCCCCCACCAACCACAATTACATCGTACTCCTTATCAAACATATTTATCTAATGTTCCACGTGGAACAATCTAATTTTTTCATCCTCTTTCCTTCTCATCATTTTAATATCCTCCTCACTCTTGTCCTTATATCCCATAAGGTGTAACAAACCGTGGGCCATTACGCGGCTTAACTCCTCATTAAAGGAACAATCGAACTTTACTGCATTCTCCTTAACACGCTCAATTGAGATAAAAATGTCGCCGGAAACCTCCGTTCCCTGAACATAATCAAACGTTATAATATCCGTAAAACTGTCGTTATTTAAAAAACCCTTATGAAGATTATAAAGATAGTCATCATCACAAAAAATATAAGAAATAGAACCTACGGTATAATTTTCAGATCGCACAACATTGTCGAGCCATATTTTGTACGACGGTTCCTGTTCTAAACTAAAGTCTGTTTCGTAATGAAATTCAATCCTTTGCATTGAAATACTCCTTCACCTTCTCTTGAAAAATTTGATGCAAAGGTAGTGCTTGTCTATTTAAAATCTCAACATCGTATTCCAAACCATTTAATTCTTTTGGTTTGGTGGTAATCGGATTATTGAATTCCTGCTCATTAAACTCGCTCTTTCGTTCCTCTTTCTGTCCCTGACTCAAGGCTGCGTTCTCTAATCTCATTAGCTGATGATGAATGTTATTAGCCTTACTTATAGTCCTTTCCGTAATTCCGTTCTGTAAAAGATCATTCTCAAAATCCTCCATTTGGCGCAATAGTTTTTTAGCTAGTTGCTTGTCTCTCGCCCTCATCATATCTTCCAGCTGCTTCTCCAAACGTTCCCTTATCATCTGTTGTTCCTTATAGATCTCATAAATTTCTTCCAGACTTTCTTCTTGCCCTGAGCCCTGACCAGACCCCGTTTTATCACCGTTCTCTTTTTGGCCTTTCCCACTTGATTCTTGTCCGTTCTTGCCAGAATCTCCATTAGGGGACTCTTCTCCCTCGCCTTCTTTAGAACCCTGCCCTTCTTTTCCTTCACCACTTTGTTCCTGGCCTTTTTGCCCTTGCTTGCCCTGTCCGGACATCTCTCCCATCTTTTCACCAATCTGTTCTTGCCCTTTAATTATATCAGGTAATTGAAAATCTTCTCCTCCAGAGCCTCCTCCTGACCCCATACTTTGTTGCATATTATCAAGTAGATTAGCAAGAAAGTCAGCCAGGTTGTTGGCGCTGGTCAAGACATATTGCTGATAAGATACTCCTTGGTATATTCTTCCCTCTACAATGCTCTCAACAGATTTATCAATATTGTAATAAACTTCGTTTATCTGTTCATTTACAAATTCCGCCAGTTCAGCCCTGCGCAGTGAAAGTGCAAAAAGACTATCGTCCACGTGCTCGAATAAACTCCGCAATTCCTTTTGTTCCCTTACCACTGATGAAAAATAAGCCATGTCCAATTCCCTCTCATCCAATTGATCAAAAAGCTCTTCCTGCTTAAAAGAGAATGTAATAAGGTTTTCCAATATTTGCCTTAACATCTCTGCATCTTCCGTAATGGTGGAGGCGCCGGATGCACTCATGCCAGCCGCTTTAAGCTCATCGCTCATCTGTTTGATCTTTTGTGCCGCAGATTTTTGCTTTTGGCTGGCATTGTTTTTACTTCCCTCTACATCTTCATTGTCTGAAGACTGCTCCTCGCCACTTTGCTTATTCAGTTCTTCCAATGCCTCTTTCTGGTCCTTTTTAACGTCCTGCTCTAATTTTTCGTCAATCTCCAGCGGTAAAGGCTTTTTAAGATCCTTATTGTCTTTTTCTAACTCCTCAAGTTCCTTTGCCAATTCTTTAAATTCATTATTTAGATTTTCCT
>JBPCUI010000035.1:0-3445 GCA_051011235.1 Flavobacteriaceae bacterium | reverse complement strand
TCACTGGATGGAGTACATCCGTCGCCCAGAGGAAATGCTTTGCTTGCCAATCTATTTATCGAGGTCATCAATGCGAAATACGGTTCCAATCTACCGGGAGTAGATCCTCTGGATTATACCGGTCTTTATATCAATTAAGAAAAAACACATATTATAAAGGTGCCCGGTTACAGGCACCTTTTTAACAATTATCATTCGATGAAACTTATTCTGAAAATATTATTAAGTGCCCTGTCTGTCGTAATCCTGGCCAAGATACTGCCCGGTGTATTAGTTGACTCTTACACGACGGCCATTATTGTAGCTATCGTGCTCAGTCTTTTGAATCTTATAGTTAAGCCATTACTGGTAATCCTTACCCTTCCGGTAACCATAATTACACTCGGTCTATTCCTGTTGATCATCAACGCGCTGATCATTTTAATGGCAGACGGCCTTATTGACGGTTTTAGTGTGGAAAATATCTGGTGGGCTCTATTATTTAGCCTGATGCTATCGTTCCTTCAGTCGATTTTTCACTCTTTTCTGAAAGAGGAAAAGGCCGCCTAAGACCTACGGGATTCACACTGTTTAAAAACTTGTCGGACAATCTAAAATGTCCTACTTTTGCATGCCATTTATTCATGCAAAACAAGAGAACGAAATGCAGATAACAAAGGAACAGATAGACGCATTAAATGCAGTGGTGACCGTTGCAATAACCAAAGATGATTACGGCGACAAAGTAGATGAGATTCTGAAAAATTACAGGAAACAAGCTAATATTCCTGGTTTTAGGAAAGGTCAGGTACCGATGGGGCTTATTAAAAAGCAATACGGAAAAGCCGTCCTGGTCGATGAAGTCAATAAATTGCTACAAGACAATCTCAATAAATATCTCACCGAAGAAAAACTCGATGTCCTCGGCAATCCGTTACCTAAGCAACAGGATAATTTCAATTGGGAATCGGAGGATTTTGCATTCGAGTTTGAATTGGGATTAGCTCCGGATTTCGAGGTGAGCCTGAAGACCAAGAAAGCTATCACCCATTACAAAATAGTGGCTGATAAGAAAATGGTAAATGAACAAATAGACCGTATTCGCAAACAATTTGGTAAAATCACCTCCAAAGCCAAGGCCGATCCTCAGGATGAGGTTAGCGGGACATTTGTAAATGAAGATGAGGAAATAGAGAATAAGACCATTGTTGAACTTGATAAACTTAAGAGCAAAAAAGCACTCAACAGTATTATCTCGCAAAAAGTGGGTGACGAGGTAGTCTTAAAAAGCAAAGGTCTTTTTAAGGAAGATCAATTGCTTGCCGCAGCCCTTGGTATCGAAAGTGAAAAATCAAAAGGTCTGGATTGTGATTTGAAATTTACGATCTCTGAGATCAATGAGCGCATCCCTGCTGATTTAGACCAGGAATTATTTGATAAACTCTTTGGTAAAGATTCGATCAGTTCTGAAGATGAATTAAAAAATCGTCTGAAGGAAGATGCCGAGAAGCAATTCGAACAGCAATCCGATCAGAAACTGTTGAACGATGTCACAGAACGCTTAATTGAAACCATAAAATTTGACTTGCCTGCCGATTTTCTAAAGAAATGGATCCAGATTACAGGCGAGAAACCGTTGACCGAAGAAGAAGCCAATGATGAATATGAGAAGTCTGAGAAAGGATTGCGCTATCAACTCATCGAGGGTAAAATCATCAAGGAGAACGAAATTGAAATCAAATTCGACGAGTTAAAGGATTTTGCCAAGGATTTTATAAAAACTCAAATGGCTCAATACGGACAAATGAATCCTCAGGAGGAAGAATTGGATAATATTGCAATGCGCGTTATGAGCAATCAAGATGAAGTCAAGAGGCTTTCCGAACAACTCATGAGCCAAAAACTTCTCAGCCTTTATAAAGAAAAGGCCAACCTAAAGGTAAAAGAGTTAAACTACGATAGTTTTATCAAGGAAGTATACGGATAAGTGAAGGTTTGAATTAGACAAAACTTATTGAAATTGGGTCGTTTAAACATTTCTTTATTTGGGCCGATGTCTTAAATTCCACTGGCTTCAATAAGCCAAAATTAAGTATCTTTACAAGGCCGAAATTGTAGTTTTCGGCACCTTTTTTTTAAAAATATTGACGATACAAATGAATTACGATAAAGAGTTTAAAAATTTTGCCATCAAGGATCAGGGAATTAACAGCATGTATTATGAGCGCATAATCAGCAGTATGTATCCCGTAAATATGACTCCCAATATTATTGAGGAAAGACAACTGAATGCCATTGCTATGGACGTGTTTTCCAGGTTGATGATGGACCGGATAATTTTTCTCGGTACAGGAGTAAGCGATCAGGTTGCCAATATTGTACAAGCCCAGTTATTGTTTCTGGCAAGTGCAGATTCTGCCAAGGACATCCAGATTTATATCAATTCCCCTGGAGGAAGTGTTTATGCGGGTCTCGGAATCTACGACACCATGCAATTCATCAAACCAGATGTGGCAACCATTTGTACGGGTATGGCGGCATCCATGGCCGCAGTTCTGCTCTGCGCGGGTGAAAAAGGGAAACGCAGCGGCCTTAAACATTCCCGTGTAATGATCCATCAGCCAATGTCTGGAACCCAGGGCCAGGCCAGTGATATTGAGATCGCAGCGAAAGAAGTGCTTAAAATCAAAGACGAATTATACAAGATCATTTCCTCTCATTCAGGTCAGAAATTCAATAAGGTATATGACGACAGTGATCGGGATTACTGGATGACAGCAGAAGAAGCACTGAAATACGGTATGATCGATGAAATACTGGAGAGAGAAAGCGACTGAGTTGAATAATGCTATTCTGTTTCGATGTAAACCAAAATTGAAATAGATTCGTTATACTTATATTAAATTGCAAGGCGTTATGGCCAAGGAAAATCTGGAATGTTCATTTTGCGGCAGGAAAAAGCCCGAAACCAACTTGCTCATAGCCGGTCTGGATGCTCACATCTGTGACCGATGCATTGAGCAGGCGCACGGTATCGTAGCAGAGGAGTCCAGGCAGTCCAAAAGCGATGATTTGTCGTCCGAACTCATACTGAAAAAACCCAAACAGATCAAGGAATTCCTGGACACTTATGTTATTGGCCAGGAAAGAACAAAGAAAGTTCTGTCCGTTGCAGTATACAATCACTATAAAAGATTGCTTCAACCGCACAGCAAAGATGATGATGTAGAGATCCAGAAAAGCAACATCGTAATGGTGGGGCAAACCGGTACAGGCAAAACGCTAATGGCCAAGACCATCGCCCGTATGCTCAATGTACCATTGGCCATAGTAGATGCTACCGTGCTCACCGAAGCGGGCTACGTCGGGGAAGATGTAGAAAGCATACTGACCCGTCTCCTACAGGCAGCCGACTATAACCTTGAAAAAGCAGAACGCGGCATCGTATTCATTGATGAACTCGATA
>JBPCUI010000034.1:0-3476 GCA_051011235.1 Flavobacteriaceae bacterium | reverse complement strand
AGTTATATTGCCATTTTGGTTTATTTCGGAATGCTGCTTTTTAGTAAAACACGAATTTTTGGTCTGGCCTTGATCATACATATCCTGGCAGATGCAATAGATTGTCTTTTAATTTAGAACGCCCGGGCGAGAAATTAGAAGGCGCAGATATCAGTCCTCTTTTCCGGTCTTAAAGAGGAAGTCTTTTTCCGCTTTGGAGAGACTCTCGTAACCAGACTTGCTGATTTTATCGAGAATACCGTCTATTTTTCGCTGTTTGGCCTCCTTATCAAAATCCTTTTTGGAACGTTCGCTGGCTGCATTTTTCCTATAAACGGTTTTCATTGGAGCCTTCTTTTCACGCTTTTTGAATGATCCCGCTAATCCGTCCAGCATTTTGGTAAAACCTTCTCCGATATCCCTGCCCTGCAATAACTGCCTGGCATAGACATAACCCAACAAGGCTCCGCCTAAATGGGCTAAATGCCCCCCGGCATTGCCACTCACAGGGATTTGGATAAGATCGATAAGGACAAAAAATGCTCCGATATACCAGAGCTTTACGTTAAAGAAAAAGAGCCTGACTTCCTGATTAGGGATATAGGCGCAAATGAATATCAACACTGCCGTTACTCCGGCAGAAGCCCCGATAAGCGCTGTTTGTACTTCCATAAATGCCGGAAATACATTGTAACTTAGCAGAAAGGTCATTCCACCGACAATGACACCCAGAAAATAAACATTGATAAACTTACGTGGGCCGAATAGATTCAGGAATATTCTCGCCGAAAAATACAGAAGTACCATATTCCAAAATAAGTGCCATATACCACCGTGAAAAAAAGAATAGGTAACCAGAGACCAGGGTTGTGAGAGAAAATCGAAAAAATCCTTGGGTAATTCAAACCATCTTAGAACAGAGTTCGTTGATAAGCCCAACAAAAAAGGGACCAGGGCATTTAAAATATAGATCGCCACATTTACCGCAATAAGCTTTTCCGCTATGCTGAGACGAGCGAATTGATATTTTAGATTTCCTGAACTCATTCTAAGTATCCCACCTGTTTTTGTTAAACTGGTTCTTCTTCCAGTACCACATCATAATAAACCCGAAGAGAGCACCACCTACGTGGGCAAAATGGGCGATTCCACTTCCAAATATAGGATATCCGGTTACACCGGAAAACAAATCAAGTCCCACGAGTACAGGTATGAAATACTTCGCTTTTATTGGCACTGGCAGGAATATGAGAAATAATTCACTGTTGGGATAAGACATTCCAAAAGCCACCAGGATCCCATATATTGCACCGGAAGCACCAACGGCAGGGGTATTGTAGGCCCCCAGGAAGTTATCAATAGTGCTTTTGGATGCCAGATTATACCAATCCGGACTGTATTTTCCCTGGGAAACGATTTCCATGACCGTATTTTCAGTTAGGCCAGAGGCCGCCAAAACTTCCAGGCCTTGATTGAAATAGTAATAATTCACCCCGGTGTGGATCAACGCTGCACCCAGGCCGGCTGAGAAGTAGAAAAATAAAAACTTATTACGGCCCCACATACGTTCCAGAGGCGTTCCAAATGCCCATAGTGCATACATATTGAATAAAATATGCATGAATCCGCCATGCATGAACATGTGTGAGACGAGTTGCCACAATGCAAAATTTTCATTTTTAGGGAACCAGAGTGAAAACCATTGATACATCTGATCTCCGTATATATTACTGGCGACAAAAAACAGAATATTAATTATCAAAAGATGCTTTATCGCATCGGATAGTCGTCTCATTTAAATGAATTTGTTTTCAATATCTTTTTCTGCAATGGTAATAAATATCGGTTTATTAAACGGACTGCGATCTATTTCCTTACAGGCGAAAAGATCATTTACCAGGGCCAGCTGCGAACTAGCGTCTAGTGAATCCCCCGATTTTACAGCCATTGCTTTACAAAGCGTTTTTGCGAGCATATCGGCCTGGGAATAATCCCTTCCACTTTCATCCATCTGATAACTGGCGATGAGTTGATCCAGAATTATACCAATATTGTCTTCTTTCATCATCGGTGGGATCCCTTTGATTTCAAGTTGATCTTCTTCCCAGCGTTCAAAGGAAAACCCCAGCGTAACCAGGCTTTCCTTCATTTCCTGCAACAGCTTAATCTCCGCCTTATTATATGAAAGTACCAGTGGAAAGAGCAATTGCTGACTGAGGGTCTCCTTCAGGGTTAAGTTCTTTAACAATCGCTCGTATAATACCCTTTGATGAGCTCGATGCTGATCGATTACCAGAAGTCCGGACTTTATCGTACAAAGGATATATTTCCTGCCTAACTGGATTGTGGTAACACTTGTGGCGGCAGAATTATCGAATAACTGACCGTGCTCTAACTCTGCATCTTCAATATGGACAATACTGCCCTTTTCTTCACCACCAATCCTCGATTCGAATCCTATATACAGATCTTGCCAACCTGCAGTACTTCCCTTATGAGGTACTCCTGAAGTTGGAAATTCTCTTTTTGTCTTAAAAGGGTTAAAACTTGCATCATAGGTTACCTCAGGTTGATTTGGTAGTTTATTTTTGAATTCATAGGGAGTTTCCAGGTTGGGATTATGTTCAAAATCCAATGCCGGGGTCACGTTAAATTGCCCTAAACTGTGCTTCACCGTAGATCTTAAGAATGCATAAATAGTGTGTTCATCTTCGAATTTGATTTCTGTTTTCGTCGGATGAATATTGATGTCTATTGAAGATGGATCTACCTCCAGCTGAATAAAATATCCAGGTATGTAGTCCGATTTAATAAGCCCTTCGAAGGCCGAAATAACGGCATGGTGTAAATAAGAGCTTTTAACATAACGGCCATTAACAAAAAAGAACTGCTCTCCCCTGCTCTTCTTGGCGTACTGAGGTTTACAGATATAGCCACTTATCCTTATCTGTGGAGCTTCCTCCGAAACCGGCACCAACTTTTCATTTGCCTTGCGTCCAAATATCTGTACGATTCTCTTTCTGAATTCCGTTCCTGGCAGGTTAAACAAGGCGCTGCCATTGCTGTAGTAGGTAAATTCTACTGAAGGATGCGCAAGGGCGATTCTTTGAAACTCATCCGTAATATGACGGAGTTCTACCTGGTTGGATTTTAAAAAATTACGCCTGGCAGGAATGTTGTAAAAAAGATTCTTAACTGCAATAGAAGTGCCTACAGGTACAGCAGCTACTTCCTGCGATAGAACACGGCTTCCTTCAATCTTTATCTCTGTCCCTAACTCATCCTCGTTTGGCCTGGTAAGCATTTCTACATGGGCAATGGCAGCTATCGAGGCCAGGGCTTCACCCCTGAACCCTTTGGTCTGGATCCTGAAAAGATCCTCTGCACATGATATTTTTGAAGTCGCATGACGCTCAAAACTCAGTCGTGCGTCCGTGGTACTCATCCCCGAACCGTTATCCACAACCTGGATTAATGTTTTACCACCGTCCTTAACA
>JBPCUI010000033.1:0-3407 GCA_051011235.1 Flavobacteriaceae bacterium | reverse complement strand
AGAGAATATTGTAATTATAGCGTCTGAAAGTTTGCATGACGTCATTTACATTTGCGGAACCGATTTTAACTGTTACTTCTACAATTTCATTACGGGTGTCTGTAATAAACGCCCCTAATAATTTGGTATTATTACTTTCTATGATCTGGGCAATTTCACTAAAAGAATAATCTTTTTCCGCTTTGGCTACTACCAACACCGCTCCCGGCTCTGTAAAGAATGGGGTATCTATAAATACAGTGACAATATCATTGAGATCGTAATATCCCATTACCTTTTTTTCTTTCCCTAATACCGGTAGCAAATTGGCCTCGTTCCGCGCAAAATGTTCAAGTACATCGAGCCATGAAGTTTCTGCTGTAGCAAAAAAAGATTCCATTTGATAACGGTAATCCTCTACCAGTTGGTGAGACTCAAAAGTTTCAAGGTCGTTTTCGGCGAGTGAACCCACATAAACATTGTTTTCCGTAATCGCCACATGAGAATAGGTAGTATACTTAAAGAATTGAATTACCTCCTCGAGCGAATCGTGGATCCCGAAAACGGGCAGTGTGTTGATTATGTGTGTAAGAATTTGCATGGGCTACTATCTATCACGAAAATAATAATTTTAAATATCAAAAGGCATGCCTAATTTGTATTTTTGTCCGCGTACAATCAAGCGAGGTCTATAATGACAAAATTAAGTGTCAATATCAATAAAATTGCAACTCTCAGAAATGCCCGAGGGGGAAACCTGCCCAATCTGTTAAAAGTGGCCAGCGATATAGAGGATTTTGGTGCACAAGGGATTACCATTCACCCAAGACCAGACGAGCGGCATATCCGATACCAGGATGCCAGAGACCTCAAAGATCTGGTGCGGACCGAACTTAATATTGAAGGTAATCCGATACCGAAGTTCGTCGAACTGGTTTTGGAAGTAAAACCCGCGCAGGTTACCCTGGTGCCAGACTCAGTTGACGCCATAACATCGAATGCCGGATGGGATACAGTGGCCAATAAGGATTTCCTTATTGAGGTCATAAGCACTTTTAAGACGGCCGGCATCAGGACTTCACTATTTGTCGATCCCAGTGTGGCAATGGTTAAGGGGGCTGCGGAAACCGGCGTGGATCGAATTGAATTGTATACAGAAGAGTACGCCAAATCTTTCAAGCGGGCAGATCTCAACGGTGTCGAGCCCTATGTAAAAGCAGCCGGTATTGCTCAAGAACTGGGTTTGGGTATTAATGCAGGACATGATCTCAATCTCGATAACATACGCTATCTCAAAGAAAAAATCCCACAAATTCTAGAAGTTTCTATTGGTCATGCGCTGATCAGTGAAGCTATTTATCTGGGCCTCGAAAATGTGGTTAATATGTATTTATACCGGCTAAAATAATGGAACTCCTACGATCGAGAATTTTAGGTGAAGGGCAGCCGGTGATTATACTTCACGGATTTCTGGGCATGTCGGACAACTGGAAGAGCATTGGCAGCCGATATGCGGAAAACGGGCATCAGGTACATCTTGTAGATCAACGCAATCACGGTAGAAGTTTCTGGTCAAAGGAGTTTAACTATAGTTTGTTAGCCGATGATCTGGAACGATATCTGGACGAACATGTGAAAGGAGAAGTTATAATACTCGGTCATTCTATGGGCGGCAAAACCGCCATGCAATTTGCGTGTACCAGACCTGAGAGAGTTGAGAAATTACTGTTGGCAGATATTGCTCCAAAATACTATCCGCCCCATCATCAACAAATCATCGGCGGACTCAATGCCGTTCCCAGAGATACAATTGAAAGCAGGGTGCAGGCCGATGAAGTCTTGGCTGAACATATTACAGATATGGGTATTCGACAATTCCTGCTGAAAAATCTGTATTGGGTGGATAGAAATCGACTCGATTTTAGATTTAATCTCGATGTTTTACAATTTGCGTCCGAAACTGTAGGTACTGCCCTGGATCCGGATGCTCTATTTGATAAACCAACCCTATTCTTAAAGGGAGAGCTCTCGGACTATATTATCGAAGAAGACCTGGAATTAATTAATTCTCACTTTCCACTGGCCCGTCTCGTAATCATTCAAAGAGCAGGGCATTGGTTGCATTCCGAAAATCCCGACCAGTTTGTCACGGAGTCCTTGGAATTCATGAATTCATAAAAAACAAGTCGTTTTATTATGCATGCATAATTTTTTATGCCGGCTTATTGCAAGTGTCATAATTTTCGTTATTTTTGGTTTTATGCCTAACAGGGCCCGACTCAACTAAAACTAACTCAATACAACCCTTATGAAAAAGCTATTAACGCTGTTGGCTTTCCTTGGGATTTTATTAATCTCCTGTAATAATGACGATGATATCATAGCCGATTTGCCAGATCCCGATCCTATAGAATACACTAGTGGTACAGCTAATTTTTCGAACTTTGTTGCTGTAGGCAACTCCCTTACAGCAGGTTTTTCCGATGCTGCTCTTTTCATCGATGCCCAAACAGCTTCTTTTCCCAATATGATGGCAGAGAATTTTGAGCTGGTTGGGGGTGGAAATTTTAATATTCCGTTTATGGCAGATAACCTGGGTGGTATCACCCTCGGAGGCATGCCAATTGGGGGAAACAGACTGATACTGGATTTTTCCTCAGGTGATCCGACGCCTACGCCGGTGGATGGTATTGGAACCACCGAAATATCAACCATTCTTTCAGGTTCATTTAATAACATGGGTGTTCCAGGGGCTAAAAGTTTTCACCTGGTCGCGCCTGGATATGGCAATGTCGCGGGTGTTGCGACAGGGGCTGCTAATCCGTATTTCGCTCGCTTTGCAAGTTCACCCAATACTACGGTATTAGGAGATGCAGCTGCCCAGAATCCCACCTTCTTTACATTGTGGATCGGGAGTAACGATATTCTTGGTTATGCAACCGCTGGAGGAGCAGGAGTTGACCAGACAGGGAATTTGGATCCGAGCACATATGGCAGCACAGACATTACGGATCCTACCGCCTTTGCCGGAGTTTATGACGGACTCCTACAGACGCTGACAGCGAATGGTGCTGACGGCGCGATCGCCAATATTCCCGATGTCACTTCAATCCCATTTTTTACAACCGTACCGCATAACCCGGTACCACTCGACGCCGCAACCGCCGCATTGCTTAATGGAGCTTATGCGGCCTATAATGGTGGACTCCAGCAACTTGTGGGCATTTTGATCACCGCCGAAGAAGCTGCCAGAAGAACAATCACTTTCTCTGAAGGTGAAACCAATGCTGTAGTGCTTATTGATGAAGATCTAACCGATCTTACCGGAGTTAACCCTGCACTTATTAATATGAGGCAGGCTACCGCCGAAGATCTCTTGGTATTCACTTCTCAAACGATTATTGGTACGTTAGCCAACCCGAACGATC
>JBPCUI010000032.1:0-7439 GCA_051011235.1 Flavobacteriaceae bacterium | reverse complement strand
CTATAGGCGGCAATTCCATAAGCAAAATTGAGATCATAACGATCTGCATGGGTAGATTGCGGCTGTTCCTTCCCGGAACGAACGAGTGCTTCGTAACCCTTATATGAATTTTCGAACGGGTTTTCCTTCTTCTGATCCATAACCTCGTTCATGCAAAGACTGGAAATAAAAGAGGTAAATCCTTCATCCATCCAGGCGTGTTTAAGTTCATTAGTGGCCAATAAATGCTGAAACCATGAATGCGCCAATTCGTGTACAGTAACACCAACAAGGCTGCCAAAACTGCGTTCACCTGTAATTAGGGTGCTCATGGCGTACTCCATACCACCATCCCCTCCCTGCACCACTGAATACTGCTTATATGGATAGGTGCCTATGTTCCTGTTAAAGAACTCCATGGCCTCCTGTGTTTTTGGCTGTAGATTTTTCCAGTTTTCCAGGATCTCCGGATTGTTCTTATAAAAAAAATGAAGCGTTGGACCATCTTCCATTTTTAAGGTATCGTGCACATAGTCCGGATCGGCTGCCCACATAAAATCATGGACCATAGGGGCGATAAAATGCCATGTTAATGTTTTCCCTTTTACTTTTTTAAGTTTCGCCCCTGGACTTTGATAGCCATGCCCGATTTCGTCAGGGTTTTGCAAATATCCTGTTCCACCAACCGTGTAGTTTTTGTCAATGGTGAGTTTTACATCAAAATCTCCCCACTCGCCGTGAAATTCACGAGCTATGTACGGATCGGCATGCCAGCCTTCAAAATCATAGGCCGCAATTTTCGGATACCACTGGCTCATAGAGAGCGCCACGCCCTCTTTATTGTTACGCCCTGACCGGCGGATCTGAACAGGGACCTGCCCTTCAAACTCCATCGTAAATTCAGTGGTGGCTCCCGGCGCTAAGGGTTGCTGCAAAGCCACTACTAAAACAGTGCCCTCCAGCTTATAGGAAATATTATTTCCGTCTTGTTTTAATGATTTCGCCCGCAGGTATCCCATTTCATCTTGCTTCAATACCGAGATCCTGCTCTGCCCGGATGTAAACATCCTGTCATCCGGGTCGGAAACCGATTGTAAGCGCATATCCATCTCACTACCCGGCTGAAATGCATTAAAATACATGTGATAATAAGCCCGGGACAATGTATCCGGAGAGTTATTGGTATATTTCAATTGTTGAGTACCGGTGTATTTATAGGTAGATACATCCATGGCTACATCCATGGCGTAGTCTACGTGCTGTTGCCAATAGGCACCCTGACCCAACAAAGAATATGTGCCAAGAAGAGAAATAAATGCAAATAACAGATTTATCGGGGCCCTGCTCATAGAATTACTTATTTAGTTTTCCTTTGGCGACCTGGTCGGCCATGATCATTGCATTATATGCGTTTACCATTTTACCAGACTTGGAGACCTGATCGAAATCCTTTGCATTTTCTACATCTCCCGCTAGGACAACAGACGATTTGGTACTAAGACCGGAATCCATCAGTATTCTTTTTACCTGAGAGGCGCTCAATTTAGGGTAATAGGAACGGATAAGCGCTGCAACACCTGCAACAGCGGGCGCAGCCATAGAAGTTCCTCCCTGGAAATCATATTCATTATTGGTAAGGGTCGAATAGATCTGTCCGCCAGGGGCAAAAACATCAACATTTATTTTACCGTAGTTGGAGAAGGACGATACCATCTCCGAACCGTAATTCCGATTCAGGGAACCCACAGTAATAACATTATCTGATATCTCGGGCCCGTTGTTGAACTGGTCGTTCGGGTAATTAGGATTGGACGGATTATCAAGGTCGGCTCCGTCATTACCAGCCGCATGGACAATTAGTACATCTTTAGAGGCCGCATATTTAATTGCTTCATAAACCCAATCTGCATTTGGCGAATAAGACTTACCAAAACTGCAATTGATAATACTGGCCCCATTATCGGTAGCATATCGGATGGCCAATGCTATATCTTTATCGTACTCATCACCATTTGGAACAGCCCGCACACTCATGATCTGAACATTATTGGCTACACCATTCGCGCCTAAGCCGTTGTTTCTTTCTGCGGCAATGATACCCGCTACATGGGTGCCGTGGTTTTCGTCATCTACACGATGATTTGGGTTCCCATTACCATAACCTAAGTCCATAATATCATAAGGATCATCACCCACAGTTTTTCTACCGTCAAAACTGATATTATAGTGGTAATTCAACTGCTGAGTAAAATAGTCTATTCCCCCTTCCAATGCCTCAAGAACGTCCGGGATTGTATCCTCAAATGTGTACATCTGTTTTAAAACCGCTATCTGCTGCTGTAAATCCTGATCCTCGGATTCTATTGCCATTACCTCTTCTTTTGTGTAATTATCCTTGCCGAGGTGTTTTTTAACCGCGGCATCCGCACCTTTCACGGTCTGAAGGATCTGCTCATAGCGCTGTGTGTTTTGCTGGGCTTCTGAAAATTTGGTCTCCTGCTCTGCTTTGGCCTTGGCCTGAAGCGCGGCGTCACCCAATTTTAGCTTAAGGATCCTGGATAATTCCAGCTGCTCGTCGTACGATTCTCCCAGAAAGTTATAGCCGTGAATATCATCCACGAACCCATTGCCGTCATCATCTTTATTGTTGCCTGGTTTCTCCTTGCGGTTAGTCCAAAGCACGCCATCGAGGTCCTCGTGCCCCAGGTCTATTCCTGAATCTACCACTGCAACGATAACGGTTTTACCTTTTTTTGTGCCGATGATTTCATCATAAGCTTTATTTACACTCATGCCCGGGATCGTATCAGAAACCAGATCAAGATGGCCCCACGATTTTTTTTCTTCTTCTGTCAGCTCACTGATCTTTAAAGGAACTGAATCAATATTTTCAACCGGTGTGGTTACGAGAACGGTGCTTCCGCAACCGTATAACGAAAAAACAATAATGACAAAACTTAGCAATGAATTAAAATAGGATAATTTCATAAGTGAGATTTAATAAATAGAACAATCAATTTTTATGTTAATTAAGTGCGAGACGAAATGTACAAATTTCCTGCCAGAACCATTTTTGGCTATGGCATGAACCCTTGCAGGTATTTTAGGGAAATAATTCGTCAAAGCTATATTTTTTTTCTAATCGATGGCCTTTCTCAGTTGTATGGATCGTACATATTTCACAATGTGCATCGTGTTCCAGAAACAGATAATAATTCTCAGAAACCGCCGCTTCCAGGAACACTGATTTTTCCTTTAATGTGCGTAATGGTCTGGTATCATAACCCATTATATACCGCAATGGGATATGGCCTGTTGTCGGGATAAGATCGGCTGCAAAAACCAGGGTTTTGTCCTGGTAACGAATATGCGGGATCATCTGTTTATCTGTATGACCGTCAATAAACAAGACACCAAAACCAAGCTCAGAGGATTCCAGATAATCTTCATTTGTTCTCCCTACAAAAGACAATTGACCACTCTCTTGCATTGGCATTAGGTTCTCTGTCAGGAACGATGCCTTCTCTCTCGCATTTGGCCGGGTTGCCCATTGCCAATGGTCTTCATTAGTCCAGAAAACTGCATTCTTAAAGGCGGGTTCGTAAGCAGTCCTGTCTTTGTTCCATTGAACACTCCCTCCACAATGGTCGAAATGGAGATGGGTCATAAAAACATCTGTGATATCGTCCGGGTGAAATCCAAGTTTTTGCAGAGAGGCTTTTAAGGAATAATTACCCCATAGATGGTAGTAGCTGAAAAATTTTTCCGATTGCTTGTTGCCCAGACCACTATCGATCAGGATTAAGCGATCGCCGTCTTCTATAAGCAGACACCTGGCCGCAATATCGATCATATTATTGGCATCCGCCGGGTTGGTCCGTTGCCAGATCGATTTTGGGACCACGCCAAACATAGCTCCGCCGTCTAACTTAAAGTTCCCGGTTTCAACAGGGTATAAGGTCATTAAATAACACTTAAATAAAAGCGATGCAAATTAAGCAAAGCTGTTTGCATTAGTGGCCAGATACTTAAATTTTTAACAAATCATTGAAGGTTTGGACCGGACTGCAGCAATTTATTCAACTGTTGCCCAAAGTAGATCATTCGTTTTATCTCCTGTACACCTAAGAGCCGTTCTTTTTTCAAGATCATCAGCGAACTTCCGTTGGATTCCACATGGTAATAAGGATTACTTTCAAGGAAAAGGACCAATTCATCGGTAAAGATCTTCCTAATAGCGTTATCATTTTCACCACTTAGATAGAACCTCCTGTTAAAGTCGGGATGGTTATTTATGGAAATATCCTTGAACCCCGCCAGACTGTAGATAAGAGACAACAAACCTTCTTTGTCCAGCGTAAACACGGGAATATCGGCGTTCATTTTAATAAACATCACCGTAGTTTTAACAACCTCTCTGGCGATAAACGCACCCTCTGTAAACTCGAGGTCAAAGACACTGGAACGGCCATCATCACTGCTGAGGCGATTGTAGAAATAACTGATTTCGCGGGTGTGGAAAAACACAAAGTTTTGCAGGAACGAAGTGTCTGTATTCTTGTTGGCTACATAGCTCCATTTGTAATCTACTGCTGTTTTTTCGAGGTCGGATTGGCGTTTTGTAAGATAATGTTCTATTGGTTTTAAGGCCGCTAAAGGAAGGATCTTTCTTATGGCAAAAGGATGTACCGAATCTGCGGCATGCTTATCCAGCCCGATAATTTCCATATGCCCCCCTTTTTTAATAAAGGTTTCGGTGTAATTCTCCAAGCCTTCCATAACCGTGTGATCTACAAAACTACATTGTGAAAAATCTACTACGAGGTCCTCGTTTTCCGGTACCGCATCGATCTTATTCTTTAGTTTGTAAAAATTGAGAAAACTACAAAAGTACTTTACGCTTATATAGTAATTACCGCCATCCTTTTCCATGAACATGAGAATATTTGGCTTTATCAGGTGATTGAGAAACAGACCAAAGCTCTTATTCAGAATTACGTGAATAAAAAAAGTAACCAGGATACCAATACTTATTCCAGTGATCAGGTTTGTAAAGATAGTTGTAACCAGCGTTGCCAGGAAAATCACGATCTGCTCCCTGCCTATCCGCGCTATGTTCTTAAACAATTTGGGTGTGGCAAGTTTATAGCCGGTATAAACGAGTATGGCTGCCAGGGCCGCCAGCGGTATTTTTCGCAATTGATCCTGAAATAGAAGTACGAATGCCAGCAAAAATAGAGCATGCATAAAATTGGCCGATCTGTTGGTAGCCCCGTTGTTTACATTAACAGAACTCCTGGCAATCACTGTAACCACATTAAGACCGCCCAACATCCCGCTGATGGCGGTGGCTAATCCCAGCGCCTTGAGGTCTTTGTTCACATTGGACCTCCTATTCATTGGATCGAGTTTGTCTATTGCTTTGATACTTAGCAATGACTCGATACTGGCAATCAGTGTTATGGCGAAAACTGCCAGTAAAAAATCCTTCTTCCAGATGATGGAAAAGTCTGGGAAAGCCAGATTGGTAAGCACATCGTCCGGGATACTCACCAGAAAACGTTCTTCGAGCGGAAACTCGAGGTTCAGGGCCGAGTAAACATAGCTGAGGCCTACAGTCAATATAAGGATCCACATAGGCGCCGGCACCAATTGAAAATATTTGTTACGGATCTTTGAGTAGTAAATCATTATGAGCAAACTACCCACGCCTATCGCTGCGACTGTGTATATTCCAACATCATTAGTTTGGAAAAGTGCCCAGGTATCTCCCGGAATATTGACAAGCAGATCTATAATATCACCTTTTTCCTGGTTGTTGCCAATCATTATATGGTATTGCTTGGCAAAGATTCCAATTCCTATTGCCGCTAACATACCCTGAATGGCCGAAGCGGGGAAGAAATCGGCCAAACGCCCCATTTTTAGAAAGCCGAGGATTAATATTAATAGACCAGAAAAAACAACTGCCGCCAGGGTAAACAAATACCCCTGGTATAAATCTCCTCCTCCCAATGTGGTAATTGCCCCCAACAACACTATAACCAGTCCGTTGCCGGGACCTGTGATAGTTACATTTGAACCGCCGAGCAAGGCCACAAGAATACCTCCCACAATTGAAGCGATCACTCCTGATATTGGCGGCGCTTCACTAGCCAGCGCAAGCCCAAGCCCCAGAGGTAGAGCGATCAAAGAGACTACAAAGCCCGAGAATAAGTTCTTAGGGAGCGTCTTCAGAAAAGTGTTGGTATGGCTGGCAGGTTCGCTCAAATTATTTACGGATTATTAGCAAGTCGGTTGGCAGGTCGGAAAGGATGTACTCGATGTCATGAGGAAAAATGCGATCTATGAGTCTCGTTTTATCCGGAGCGTTCATTACCAGAAGATCGGCTCGTGTCACTTCAGCATAGTGGCCGATAGAATATCCTCTCTTACCAAAAATACTTTGGGTCTTTACCTCGACGTTTTCGAGCAATTCCCGGGGCAGTTCGTTGAGGATGAGCTGCACCCTTGAATCCTCACGTTTCTTGAGTTCTTCCTTCCTCTGCGTAGCTTTTCGGAGCGATTTATCATCTTCTACCGTAACGTGAATTTCCTTTTGCTTTATTTCCTCCACAATGGTGATTTGCTTCGCCCCAAGCGCATCGGCAACATAAAACGCATCGGTTATTGCGACTGGAGTTTCAGGTGCATCGAGCCCGTTAACCACCACATTTTTGCAGGGCACCCTTTCAATCGAGGGTTTAATAAGCAGCATAACAGAACAGCCAACCTTGCGAGTTAATTGTCGCGCAATAGATCCGACATAGAACTGATACATATTTTCGTGTTGCATCGCTCCTAAAATCAACAAATCTACCTCAAATTCCGAACACGCATTCAAAATTGTATCAACCGGCCTTCCCTGTTTCCAATGAATTTCTATCTCCACATCTGTGAAGTCTGTTTTTTGAAGGAGGGTATTTATTTTATCTGTTTTCTCAGAGGTCTGATCTCCTACATGAAGCAGTATCAATTTGGCACCAAAAAAATGCGCAATCCGGGTGGTTTCATTGATATTCACCTCCAGCGTGGGCGAAAAAGCAAAACCAAAAAGCAGTGTTTTAAAGGGAAATGAATATGCCTGCATATGTATCAATTGGCCTCAATATAATACAATAAAAGATAACTACAATCATTCCATAGGGCAGAACAATTCTGTGTGGAATGACGCAGATTCAGACTTTGTGAATCAACCATTAAATGGTATGGTCTTATTAATTTCGATGGTAATGTCGTCCATATGTACATCGTAGTTATCACCGGCCAGCAACCGGTAAAAATGCAATGCGGACTCTCGTTTGATCTTTCCAACCAAAAGATCAATGTCGATCTCCCCGCCTTCCTGTTTCCATGTAAATACGGAATGTTGAACTACCTGAATGATTTTGTGAACTGCGCGAAATTCGGCAATATAAGTG
>JBPCUI010000031.1:0-4225 GCA_051011235.1 Flavobacteriaceae bacterium | reverse complement strand
GTTTAGATAATGTTAAGCATTTTTTCAGTAGCCTTTATGGCCGACACGGTTTGATCTGAATCAAGACCTCTCGTTGTAAACTCTTTTTCCTTATTCTGCCAGGTAATAAATGTTTCGCATAACGCATCGGAATTACTGCCCGGAGGAATTCTTACAGCATAGTCAATTAGATTTGGCAGTTCGATATTTTTAGACTGATATACTTTCCGCAAGGCATTCATAAAAGCATCGAATTGACCATCTCCCTGGGCGTTTTCCTCAATGGTTTCACCTTCGATCTCTACAGAAACTGTGGTCGAGGGCTTTAATCCCTTGGAATGTGTAAGCACAAATGACTTTACAAAAACTTTTTGCTGATAGGCACTGCTATCCAGTACATCCGATATGATATACGGAAGATCATCTTTAGTGACAACTTCCTTCTTGTCACCGAGTTCGATAATTCTCTGTGTTACCTTCTTTAATTCATCATCATTCAGAGTTAGCCCTAATTCCTGAAGATTTTTCTGAATGTTCGCTTTGCCTGATGTTTTTCCCAGTGCATATTTGCGTTTACGTCCAAATCTTTCCGGCAATAAATCATTAAAGTAAAGATTCTTTTTATTATCTCCATCAGCATGTATACCAGCTGTTTGAGTAAACACATTATCACCTACAATAGGTTTGTTTGCCGGTATGCTGAAACCTGTGAAAGCGGACACTAGTTTACTTACTCTGAAAAGGGCCGATTCGTCCACATTTATTTCAAGATGAGGCATAAAGTCGTTGATGACTGCCACAACACTTGCCAGCGGTGCGTTGCCAGCCCGTTCACCCATTCCGTTGACCGTTAAATGCAATCCGTGGCATCCTGCTTTCAGTGCCTCCATGACATTGGCAACACTGAGATCGTAGTCGTTATGACCGTGAAAATCAAAATGAATAGCCGGATAGCGCTCAACAAGCCTGGAAACGAATCGGTATGCTTCTTCATGCGTAAGTACTCCCAGGGTATCAGGTAACATTACCCTCTGAACGGGTAATCCAGATAAAAAATCCAAGTACTGAATTACGTATTCTTCGGAATTTCGCATTCCATTACTCCAGTCTTCCAGGTAAATGTTGGTTTTTACACCTTGGTCGGCAGCGAGTTCAACAACCTTTTTAATGTCCTTAAAATGGGCTTCAGGTGTTTTCTTAAGCTGATGAGTGAGGTGATTCAGTGATCCTTTGGTCAATAGATTTTGCACCCTGGCTCCGGCTTTTGCCATCCATTGTAGCGAAAGACCATCATCTACAAATGTCAATACTTCTACCCGGTCTAAATGATCGTTTTCATTCGCCCACTCCGCAATTTGCCTAACTGATTCAAATTCGCCTTCAGAAACACGCGCTGAAGCTATTTCGATTCGATCTACCTTGAGTTCCAACAAGAGAAGTTTTGCCATGGTCAGTTTCTCTGAAGCAGAGAAAGACACTCCAGACGTCTGTTCTCCGTCCCGAAGTGTGGTATCCATTATTTCTATTCTTCTCTTTGACATAGGTAATTATGAATCGCGTAGAATTTACAATGCAACGACTTTTACAGAGGCGAAGTCTTGGAAAAAGCCACAATCTCCTCTTTGATATTCAATAAAAAATCAATATCGTCAAAACCATTTAACAGGTTCTCTTTTTTGTAGTCGTTAATATCAAAATTTTCAGCTTCTCCTGTTGTCAGGATCCGTATGCTTTGGTCATTCAGGTTTACCTCGATTTCAGATTTTGGATCCTGTTCGATGGCTTTGAAAATCTTATCCAGAAATTCCTCACTGATTTGTACGGGCAGCACGCCGATATTCATGCAGTTATTCCTAAAAATGTCGGCAAAAAAACTAGAAACCACACAACGAAAGCCATAGTCGTATACTGCCCATGCCGCGTGTTCTCTGGATGAACCGGATCCGAAATTCCTGCCACCAACCAGAATTTTACCCTCGTAAATGGGGTTGTTCAGTACAAAATGTTCTTTAGGGGTATCGTCTGGATGATATCTCCAGTCTCTGAAAAGATTATCTCCGAATCCTTTCCTTTCGGTGGCCTTTAAAAACCTGGCCGGTATAATCTGATCCGTATCTACATTTTCAATTGGCAGTGGCACTGCCGTACTTTTTAGGATATTGAATTTATCGTACGCCATCTTGTTATATTTTATACAGATTCTAATGTCTTTAACTCACGCGGATCGGTTACCCGACCGGTCACAGCGGCGGCGGCGGCCACCAGAGGGCTTGCCAGCAATGTTCTGGCTCCAGGACCCTGCCTGCCCTCAAAATTCCGATTTGATGTACTTACCGCGTATTTCCCTGCGGGGATCTTGTCGTCGTTCATGGCCAAACAGGCAGAACAACCGGGTTCGCGCAACTGAAATCCAGCTTCATTCAAGATATCGAGTATGCCTTCACTTCTTATGGCCTGTTCAACCTGGTGAGAACCGGGGACCAGCCAGGCAGTTACATTTTCTGCTTTTTTTCTGCCCTTTACAATATTGGCGAATGCACGAAAATCTTCGATCCTACCGTTGGTACAACTTCCCAGAAATACAAAGTCTATTTTTTTTCCAAGCACGTCATCACCTTCATTAAAATCCATGTATTGCAGTGATTTTTTATAAGTGGCTTCTCCTCCTGTAATATTTTCTGCCATAGGTATTCCTTTGGTTATACCCACTCCCATACCAGGGTTGGTCCCATAGGTAATCATCGGCTCAATATCTGCGGCATTGTAGGTAATTTCTTTGTCGAATGCCGCTCCGGGATCTGTTTTAAGCTCCTTCCAATAGGTCATGGTATTATCCCAATCCTTCCCTTTTGGCACATATTCTCTTCCTTTGATATAATCGAAGGTTACGGTATCCGGAGCGATCATGCCTCCTCTTGCACCCATTTCAATACTCATATTGCATACCGTCATCCTGCCTTCCATTGACATATTTTCGAAGACTTCACCTGCGTATTCAACAAAATATCCAGTAGCTCCGGAGGTACTTAATTTAGATATGATATACAACACCACATCCTTAGGTGTAACCGAATCCGGCAGCGCACCCTCTACTGTTATTCGCATGCTCCTGGGCTTGGGCTGCATTATACATTGTGTAGCCAGCACCATTTCGACCTCCGAAGTCCCGATTCCAAATGCAATGGCTCCGAAAGCTCCATGGGTACTTGTGTGAGAATCACCACAGACAATAGTAGCCCCGGGTAGAGTGATCCCATTTTCAGGTCCGATAACATGAACAATTCCGTTTTTTTCATGGCCCAGGCCCCAGTAGGGGATACCGTGTTCCCCTGCATTTCGCTCCAGGGCTTTCAACTGATTTGCGGAAAGTGGATCTTTAACAGGTAAATGCTGATCGATCGTTGGGGTATTGTGGTCTGCTGTCGCAAAAGTACGCTCAGGGTATAGGACTTTGATGTTCCTGTTTTTAAGGCCTAAAAATGCAACCGGACTTGTTACCTCGTGTACCAGATGGCGGTCAATAAACAGAACATCCGGTCCATTGACAACTTTCTTTACTACATGGGAATCCCATACCTTGTCAAAAAGCGTTTTTTTCATAATCATAGTAGTTACTTCCAAAGCTCACAAATGTATAAAATGCATGCGTTTAAAGGTATTTATCCCACCCTATAAATTACGATGTTCAATTGAAGTATAATTCGGATAAATAATTAATATACAATTACTTACAACAACATCTATAAGGATTCAGATATCTGGTAATTTGCACTAAAATATTAAACCAGCCTTAGTGTGTTAGAGCTTTCACAGCTGAGTTTAACAAATACGGGCTTTAGTTTAACATAACGGTAACGGTTTGAGGCTGGAGTTATCTCTATCTTTCTTTGCAACTAATACATTAATTAAATAATAAAAACTCAATCATGAAGCAACTGTACAAAAAAAGCCTCCTTTTCACCTTGTTGGGGGCCCTGATGTTCTGCACGCAGGCTATCGCCCAATTGGATTTACCACGAGGGAGCCAAAAGGCAAAGGTGTCTCAACGAATCGGTATTACTGATGTGACCATTATTTACTCCAGACCAAGCGTCAATGAACGGGAAATATGGGGAGCTCTGGTACCCTATGGTATGAACAATCTCGGATTTGGAACTGCTGAAGAATCACCTTGGAGAGCCGGGGCGAATGAAAATACAATTATTAAGTTTAACAACGATGTAACTGTAGAAGGCCAGGCTTTGAA
>JBPCUI010000030.1:0-15326 GCA_051011235.1 Flavobacteriaceae bacterium | reverse complement strand
GGAAAATGTTGCGGAGCTCAAAGACTCATATGAATCTGTTTTGTACCGAGTTGATATGACTTCTTCTTTTGCCTTTCCCGATGGAACTATATCAAATGGTATTATTCGTGGAATTTCGGAGGAAGGTAAATTGATCGTTGAGTTAGAAGAAGCAAAAAGCGCCTTCGATTTGAAAGAAATACGACTGTTAAATTAATAGCAAAAATCAGAAAAAGGCATAAAAGCGATTACAGCTTGCTAAAATTGTCTGAAAGGGTACCCATGAAATTTGTGATGGGATTTTTGACCATCATTGCCATCATCGCATTGAATTCTCCTTCGAAGCACCACTGCACTTCAGACTCGTTTTCCGGGAGGGATTCTATTTCTATTCTTAGGGTAAAGGGGAGTTTGTCACTCGCAGCTCCTAATACTAAACACGAATACGGGGTTTCTTCCTTTCTTTTCAGAACTATTTCCGGCATTCCTTTTAAGGCGAATACAAAACTGTCCTTGTCGAGTATCTCAAACTTGGCAATCGAATCGGGCATTAATTGTTCGAAGTTTTTAAAATCGATCAGAAAATTGTAAACTTCCTCATCGCTTTTTAAGATTCTTTTTTTCGGCGTTTCGATGTACATAGTTCTATGGCTGCCACTCTGAAGGATTTTCTCTCCATTCGAGCAACATTTTTAATTGTTCTTCTTTTATATAACTGGTTTCGGAAGCCTGATTAATGACGTGTTCATAATCTGTAAGTGTATGAAGAATTACTCCGCTATCTTCAAAATTGCGGAGCGCAATATCAAAGCCGTAGGTAAAAACTGCAATCATTCCCTTGATTTGGGCTCCTGCTTCTTCCAGTGCCTGAACTGCATTAAGACTACTCTTGCCAGTACTTATCAGGTCCTCAATAACCACCACACTGCTATTGGGAGCCAGATAGCCTTCAATTTTATTCTGCCGGCCGTGCGATTTTGCTTCTGGTCTTACATAAACAAATGGTAACCCCAGGTATTCTGCCACCAGGATCCCAATCCCAATTGCCCCGGTGGCCACCCCGGCTATAAGATCCGGTTTGCCGTACAGGTCTTCTAATTGACGTGCTATTTCCTGTCGGACATAATTGCGTATGAGTGGATAGGACAAAATAACCCGATTGTCGCAATAAATGGGTGATTTCCAACCTGAAGCCCAGCTAAAGGGATTTTCTGGTCTCAACTTTATTGCATTAATTTGCAAGAGCAGTTCGGCCGTTTTGGATGCGGTGTCCTTGTCTAAAACCATTTCGCAAATGTATAAAGTTTTCGTTAAAGATGCCCCACTGGTTTTGACGAGTAAACTGTCTGAAACGGTTAACGGAGAATACTTCTTACTTAATGGAACTGCCATTTACAACGCAATTGACGCGCTGGCCAAAAAAAAGCTCCCCGAGGCTTACATCTATCACCCGAATAACGAGGAAATACTTAGAAAGTTTACCAAGAAGATCCCTCTTGAAATCGCTGCTGGAGGAGTTGTGACCAATAAAGAAGGAAAAGTCCTTTTCATCTATAGAAATGATAAGTGGGATCTGCCAAAAGGCAAGGCGGAAAAAAACGAAAGTATCAAGGAATGTGCATTGAGGGAAGTAGAAGAGGAAACAGGGGTTAAAGGCCTTAAAATTGAAAACTTTTTAACAACGACCTATCATATATTTAAACGAGGCGGTAAGTATAAATTAAAGGAAGTCCATTGGTACGCCATGCGAACCTCATATAAAGGCCCTCTAGTTGGTCAGAAGAGCGAAGGCATTGAGAAAGTAAAATGGAAAGGCCCTAAAAAAATCAAGAAAGCGCTCGAAAACTCCTATACCAATATCCGTTCACTTTTTAGTGATTAAATCTTTTTATCATTCTACCTCCACGCTTTCCAGCACCCTGTAAACCGGATATTGCATATGTGAAGCTTCGTAATATTCGGATCGTTCATAAATCCATTGAAGCTGGGCAAACCGGTTCCGTTCAAATTCAGGGTCATTGCTTTTTTTCAATTCAAAACTGTCTTTTATGGCCCAATTGGATCTGAGTATTTCTAAAGCCAATTCTTCAAAAACATAAGGCGAAAACCCCTCCTTCTGTTGCAGTACTGAATCAAAAAAATTCCAGTTAAAAAAGGAATCCACAGCCTCAGGTTCCAATGTTTCGAGCAAGTATCTGATTCCTGCCTGACGTGTTGGAATGAAGTAATCACCTTCCGAAAAACCACCTTCGATCATACGCCCGCTAACTTTTGTATTATAATGAGGATAATGACCTTCATAAGGATAGTTCAGCGTCTGGTAGTCTTCAATACGGTACGATTCTACACGGATCACGGTGTCTTTATCTAGTAGGGTATAGCTGATGTCATTAATATCCAGCAATTCCGCAACATTGCTCCATTCTTTGCCGATTATATAGGCCTGTGGGATCCTGACCGAATCGACTGCTTTGTACTCATTGAAATAAGGGATCTCCTTGGTATAAGGAATTCCCTTATTGTATTTCAGGCGATCGAAGCCGGTAACTTCACTGATCAAGGTGTCGGCCTGATAACCTTTAAATTGGAGTTGCCTGGTTTTTGTACTGTCCAGTTGCCAATTTAAAGGGTAATAAGTCCATCGCAAATGACGTGATCTTGCCGATTCACGAATAGATTTAATCTGATCGTGTTCAGACTCACAAAATTTTATTGTATTTCTGAGTAACTCGTATGTTGCTGTTACACGCTCGTGATAGGGTTTTAACATATGAGTTTCAATCATCAGGCCAAACGTATTCCATAGGGCAGCATACCCGGTCGAGTACCTTGGGTGGTCCATAAACTGTGAAAAACCTTCGTCCGGTGGTTTGTTGTAAATATTGACAAAAGGAGTTACAGGCCAGCCGGAATCTTCCATCAACCGTTCCAGATCCGGAATGATCTTTTGTTCTATAAAAACACCAGGTTCTCCTCCTAGTTTATTGTGCTGTGTTAGAAGATGACTAATCGTATACTGGTAATCTGCCCCATTGCTAACGTGGCAATCCACCAAAAAGTCAGGTTGAATCAATTGGTATATCCGGGCGAAAGTCCGGGTGTTCTCGGTATCACATTTAATAAAGTCGCGGTTAAGGTCATAATTACGAGCATTACCTCGGAAACCATAACTGACTGGTCCGTTCTGGTTGGCCCTGGTTTTAGCTCCTCGATTCAGGGCGCCACCCACATTGTAAATTGGAATAGTGACTACTACAACATTTTCTGGGCTATCCAAAACTTCCTGCGCAAGATCGCGGAACAACAACATACTGGCGTCAATGCCGTCACTTTCGCCTGGGTGAATTCCATTATTTATAAGAATAATGGTCTTGGTTTCCGCAATTTTTTGAAAGTTAAAATCCGCTTCCGTATTAAATGTGACCACGTGCAACGGGTTGCCACTGTCCGTTGCTCCTATGGTCTGGATATTGATCTCCGGATAATCCCTGGCTAATTCTTTGTAAAAACTTATGGCTTCTGGGTAAGTAGCGGTTTCGTTGCCTTTGGAAGTTTCGAATGGAGTTACAAAATTTTGTTCCTGATCTTTTGTCTGTTCTTCACAGCCAATTAATAGCACAAATAACCAAAGCAGCAATCTTTTCATTGTTATAGGCAATGCGGCACCGATATAGGATCAAAATTAAATAAAAATGCAGGTGCTGGAAATATTATTTGTAAAAATGCCTGAGCTGAGGGCGTCAGGTACATTAAGCGGGGATTGTAATTTCTTCTATCTCTTTTTTTCGGATAGGTTTGTTTTTGTAATCGACTATATGATGCGTCTTTTCTTTGTAGTATAACCAATTCTGGCGATCGGCAGGGTCTATGGAGGAAGTCAGTATATTGATTCTGATTCGGCTATCAATGGGGAGTGTGATGAATTCTTCAAGAAATTGCCATCCATCCATAATAGGCATATTAATGTCCAGAAAGATTACTTCCGGGACCTTATTGTTATTGTGAAGCATCTCTTTGATATCATCGATGGCTAATTTTCCATTGGCGTATGTCCGAATAGTGTCACTAACATTTAGAGCGTTGAGCATTTTCTTGATGCCAAAAACAGTTATAGGATCATCATCAATTACCCCAATAGAGTTAATCTTTTTCATTAAAATATATGTTAAACGTAGTTCCCTTACCTACTTCACTACATACCATTACCTTTCCGTTCATAGCTTCGATCTGGTTTTTGCTAATGTAAAGACCAATTCCGCGCGCGTCCGAATTGTGATGGAAAGTCTTGTACATACCAAAGAGTTTTTCACCGTATTTTTTTAGATCGATACCCAAACCGTTGTCTTCAATGCTCAAAATGGTATGGTGATCATTTCGTTTGACTGAAAGCCTGATAACCGGATCTCTCTGCGGATCTTTATATTTTACAGAATTGGTAATGAAGTTCATCAGTATACTGTCAATATAGGCCGGTATCACCCGTATCTTAACATCATCGGAAATTTCATTGATAATAAGGGCATTGTTTTTCTTGAGAAAGGCAGCCAGATTTTGTTCCACTGTTGCAATCTTCTTATTTAGTACAACTGGTTTCTTTTCGAGATTAACATTAGTACTTATGGCCACCACTTCATTGAGATTGTCCAGCGTTTCCAGCAGATTGTCCGATGCTTCTGTCAACATGCCAATGATCTTCTCTTTTTCTTTTTCATCGGATTCGTTTATAAGAAACTCCAGCAGCATAGAGAAATTGGCTGTATGAGACCTCAGGTTGTGCGAAACAATATGGGCGAAGTTGATTAATTGTTTATTCTGCAATGATGTAACATTAATCAGGTCCCTGAGTTCTTTTTCTTTTTGTTTAAGATTTGATATATCCCAGCTGATACCTACAAGTCCATTCGCCTTCCCGTCGTCCCCGATCAAAGGCAATTTAGAGGTCATAAAAACGGTTGTCTCCCCATTTTTTTTAACGTTGATTGCTTCTTTGCCCAAAATAGGAGTGAGCGTTTGCATGACGAAGACATCTTCTTCCCGGGAACTCGTCGCAGTAGCTTTGTCGTAGAACTCAAAATCGTCTTTGCCGATGATTTCCGATTCGTGTTCCAGGCCGCAGAATTTAACTTCAGATTTATTGGCTAGTATCTTACGTGATTCCAGATCTTTAATAAAAACATTTAAGGGCAAGTTGTCTATAAGAGTTCTTAGTAGTTTTTCATTTTCCTTGGTCTTGATATCGGTTACCACATTCTCATTCACATCCTGAAACGTACCGATCAGCCCGATGAATTCACCATTTTTAAAAAGTGGCTTCCCGGCTGCTATGATCCATATTTCATTGCCCTTGGCCGTGACGAGTTGTAGTTTTTCGTTCCAGGGGATACCGTCGACCATCGCTTTGTGTA
The DNA here is from genome assembly GCA_051011235.1 of Flavobacteriaceae bacterium. Classification (GTDB taxonomy): domain Bacteria; phylum Bacteroidota; class Bacteroidia; order Flavobacteriales; family Flavobacteriaceae; genus JAHEJJ01. The sequence goes on along the minus strand of JBPCUI010000030.1, from coordinate 9,942 downwards.
TCGCTAAAGAAATGGTATTCTTACTATATCCTTCTTTGTAAAAATCGATCCCTTTGGATATATCCGGCTTGTAATCCATGGGCACCTCGTGTATCTTCTTGGTCATTTCCGACCAGGTAAGGATGTCTGTCACCGCGTCGTATTCCCATGTACCGATTTTTGCAATTTCAGATTTTTCCCTGAGTAGAATCTGGAGCTTGTCGTGTTCAAGTTCACTCCGGATTCGCTTTGTGATATCTTCAATTTGAAGAATAACCCCAATCACATTTTCCTTTTCGTCGTACCAGGGGATATTGACCCACTCAAACCATTTTTCATTGCTATCGCAGTCGAAAAAACGTTCAATTTCAACCTCACTCTGCTTACCCCTCAAACTGTTTTGAAGTGCTTCCTGCCATTCCGGACTCACCTTGCCAAATAATTTGTGGATAGTTTGTCCGATGACACGATTTGGATTGAAATCAAAATACTCAATCCAGGTATCAGAAACGTGAATTACCTTGAATTCCTTATCGATAAAAGCGGTGGCTTTAGGCAACTGCTTGATGAGGTAATTGCTCGTATTTGTTTGAGTTTCACGCAACATGCGTTGGAAATTTCTTACTAATGTATATTGATTTTCCAACAAAAGTGAATCATTGTTGTGAACAGCTCCAAACTCGTTGTGTTCTCCCAATTTTATAGTGCTAAGAAGGTAAATTCGCTCAAAAAGAAGGTAATTTCTTACAATATAATCAAATTTGTATCAATCGCGCAAATAAGAAGCCCCGGTTGATATCAATTTTAATTACAAAAGCTTAATTAATCAGGAATCTTAACGGTATGGGGTACCAAAGAAGTGTAGTCACCTCCGTTTCGTATGACATCACGTACAATCGATGAGCTGATATAGGAATATTGGGAGGATGTTAGCAGAAAGACGGTCTCAATATTTGAGAGCTTTCTGTTGGTGTGAGCGATGGCTTTCTCAAATTCGAAATCCCCGGAATTTCTCAGGCCTCTCAAAATATAATCTGCATTTATTTTCTTACAGAAATCGATTGTTAATCCGCTATAGGTCATAACCTTAATTTTCGGTTCGTTCTTAAAGGCTTCAGAGATGAATGATTCACGTGCCTCCTGGTTGAACATATACTGCTTTTCCGCATTAACCCCAATGGCGATAACCAGTTCATCAAATAGAGTAATACCGCGATTAATGATGTCATAATGACCTAAGGTAATCGGATCAAAAGAACCGGGAAAAATTGCACGCTTCATGGAGATATATCTAGATGATGATAAAGTTACTGATTTTCAGATAAGGCATCCTCAATGGCACTTCCAAACAATTCCGGCAGATCGATGCCAGCTTCCTTTGCCTGTTGGGGTAGGATACTTTCTGCTGTCAATCCTGGGGTTGCATTCATTTCTAACATAAAAGGCTGGTTCCCGATAAATATAAATTCACTTCTGCTGTAACCTTTCATCTTAAGGATCTCATACGCTTTACGCGCGGCCTCTCTCACATTGCCTTCCTGTTCTTTCGATATCCGCGCGGGAGTGATTTCTTCAGATTTACCTTCGTATTTGGCCTCATAATCAAAAAAATCATTTTGAGAAACTATCTCGGTTACGGGCAAAACCTTAGTTTTTCCTTTGTAACGTAAAACGCCAACAGATACCTCTATACCATCCAGAAAAGCCTCAATAATAATCTCGTCATCTTCTTTAAAAGCTATTTCTATCGCTTTGGCCAAGTCTTCTTTTCTGTGCACCTTGCTCATGCCAAAACTGCTGCCAGATTTATTAGGCTTAACAAAACAGGGAAGACCTACTTTGTCAAGGATCTTATCCGTTGAAACAGCATCTCCTTTATCCAGGTAGTACGACCTGGCAGATTGAACACCATAGGGTTTCATAACGCTCAGAAAATCCCTTTTGTTAAACGAGAGAGCCGCCTGGTAGGAACCACATGTAGTATGTGGTAAGCCGATAAGTTCGAAGTAGGCCTGCATAATTCCGTCTTCTCCTGGTGTACCGTGTATGGCGTTAAAAACACAATCGAATTTTATCTTGTCATTATTTCTTTTGACGGTGAAATCATGACGGTCTATAGGATATTCCTTTCCCTCCTCATCTACCATAATCCATCCATCTTTTGTAATGATCACCCTATATCCCCTATAGCGGTTTTTGTCCAGGTGCTGATAAACCACATTTCCACTTTTGATGGAAATATCGAATTCACTTGAATAACCACCCATTATAATGGCAATATTCTTTTTTATCTTTTCGTTCATTCACATACCGATCTGAAGTGTAAGCTGAAACCAAAATAAAGAAAAAAGCAATGGGTTTCCTATCTTTGGCGAGCCAATAAATTATAAAATGAAGAATTTTATCAACTTCATCCGCAGCAGGGTATTTCTAATTAATCTTGGACTTGCCTTTTTAGCGTTAATACTTATCTCATTTCTAGCGCTGCAATGGCTTAAGAAGTCTACCAATCACGGGGAATTTGTGCAAGTACCTGATCTGTCTAAACTTTCTGTAACGGAAATGCGCGACGTAATTGAAAATTCGAATCTGCGTTATGTAGTTCTCGATTCTGCGAATTACAATCCGGAATTTCCTCGTTTTTCGATTATCGAACAAGACCCGCCTGCTGGCAATAAGGTCAAGCAAAAGAGGAAAATTTACGTGACAGTTAACCCGTCTGGATACAAAAAAGTAACTATACCCAACGTTATCCAGGTGACTCAGAGAAACGCTGCATCCATGCTGAGGGCAGTAGGCCTGGATGTACAAAGAGTGACTTATATTGACGAGTTGGGAAGGGATATGGTCTATTATATCAAGTACAAGGGAAAGACTATTAATCCGGGTGATAAGCTGCCCAAAACCTCAAAAATAGAACTTGTATGTGGAAATGGTACCATACCCAATAGTGCCAGGGTGAAGTCAGATTCCCAATAAAATGGAAGCTTCTCAAACGAACCTGCCTGAAGATAATGAATTGTATGAGCATTATCGTTTTACCGCCTCCAAAGGTCAGGAACCCTTGAGAGTTGACAAGTTTTTGATGAACTTTATTGAAAATGCCACCCGGAATAAAATACAGCAGGCCGCCAGGCAGGGCCAAATATGGGTAAACGATCAGAAGGTTAAACAAAATTACAAGGTAAAGGCCGGAGATGAGGTCAAAGTTCTTTTCGAACATCCTCCTTATGAGTTTCTCCTTACCCCCGAGAATATACCAATAGACATAGTTTATGAAGACGATACACTCCTGGTAGTGAATAAAACTGCGGGGATGGTGGTGCACCCCGGTCATGGAAATTATTCCGGCACATTGCTCAATGCCCTGGCCTATCACCTTGAGGATTTGCCGGTAAATTCGAATCAGCGTCCCGGGCTGGTACACCGCATCGATAAGGATACCTCTGGCCTGCTGGTGATTGCTAAAACGGAAATGGCAATGGCGCATTTAGCTCAGCAATTTTTTGAAAAGACCAGCGAGCGTGAGTACATCGCACTGGTCTGGGGTAATGTTGAGGAAGAGGAAGGTAAAGTGGAAGGCCATATTGGAAGAAATCCGAAGAACAGGTTACAGATGCATGTATTTCCTGAAGGAGCCCAGGGAAAAGATGCCATCACTCACTATAAAGTAGAAGAACGTTTCGGCTATGTAACGCTGGTTTCATGCACATTGGAAACCGGGCGTACCCATCAAATCAGGGTACATATGAAATACCTTGGTCATACTTTGTTCAATGACGCCCGTTACGGTGGTGATCGCATTCTCAAGGGGACCCATTTTTCTAAATACAAGCAATTTGTAGATAATGCCTTCAAACTCCTGCCAAGGCAGGCACTTCATGCTAAAACATTGGGTTTTATACATCCGACAACAGCAAAGGCCATGCGATTCACCTCAGAACTTCCGGACGATATGACAAAGTGCATTGAAAAATGGAGGGCCTACTCGAAGCATGGAAACTTGTTATAAATTCTATCGATAGATCTATTGATAACTCTTTTCTAAAGAGGGGTGTTTATCCCAAATATCCTCATTAATTTTACAGGAAATCATACACGGATGAAAATTGTTATTTCCCCGGCAAAATCACTGGATCTTGAAACCGCATTGCCTACGGATAAATACAGTGAAGCGGCGTTTCTTGAAGATGCTGTACGACTTAATAAGGCATTGAGAAAAAAAAGACCCAAATCACTTTCAAAACTTATGGATATCTCTCAGGCTTTGGGTGAACTTAATTGGGAAAGAAACCAACAATTTCACCTGCCGTTTCAGCCAGAAAACGCCAGACCTGCGGTATTTGCTTTTAATGGTGATGTGTATCAGGGTCTCGATGCGTATACCATAAGCGAGACGAACTATGAAACTTTGCAACAGACTTTAAGGATTTTATCCGGTCTTTATGGCGTTCTCAAGCCATTGGATTTAATACAGCCCTACCGACTGGAAATGGGTACCGCATTACGGATGGGGCGCAGAAAGAATTTATACGAATTCTGGAGAAAAAAAATTACGGATTATCTGAATGCCGAACTCCAGGAGGGAGAACTGTTTATCAATCTGGCCAGCGATGAATATTTTAAGGCAGTTGACTCTAAAAAGTTAAAAGTCCCGGTGATTACTCCCATTTTTAAAGACTGGAAGAACGACAAGCTAAAAGTGATCAGCTTCTTCGCGAAGAAAGCCCGGGGTTCCATGGTGCGCTATATCTTAGATTCAGGAGCTCAAACGCTCGAAGATATCCGCGGATTCAACAGTGAAGAATATCTTTTCAGCCAGGAACACACGCTGAGAGAAGATCAACCCGTATTTGTACGATAGAATATTTTAAGATCGATTTCGTTTAAGGTATAGCAATCTTAATCTATTTTGAAATGCGTAAATACCTCGCCATTGTTTTATTATTAGTTTGTACCTGGAGTTGCACAGATCGTGATGATGAGATTATTGCCATTAATATTCGGGTGAGAAATATCAGTTCCTTAAATTTTGACATGGTTCAGGTAGGAGAATCCGACAAAATCCATGAAAATGTTAGTCCTGACTCCTTTTCGGATTATCTCGAATACGAAGTAGCGTACCGTTATGCATTCATTCAAATTCAATCGGGTGAAGAAACATTTGTCTTGCAACCCATTGATTTTGTTGGAGAGACAGCTTTGCCCATCGGACTCTACACCTACGAATTAGATATAACCGAAGAGGGCGAAGTGCTTCTGAACTTTTTGGTAGATTGAAGCAATTATTTCTTCTTTTTTTTGCTCTTGCTCGGAGTAACTTTCTTTGCCTTGCGCCGTCTTCTTACGCCGTATGACTTATTGCTGATCTTACCTCTTTTTGTTTTAATATCTCCTTTACCCATGGGCAGTTTGAATTTCCATAAATATAAGCCAATGACCCTGATTTTTCAAATTCAAGTTGGACAAGACGGTCTTTTGGGATGTTCTCCAACATGTGAATGATGTGTAGTTATTGCTCATTAACGGTATAAGTTCTTTAATTTCTTGGCCAGATCATTGTAAATTTATAACAAAAAGCCCCCTATTTCTATTTTTATCACATTGCTTAACAGAACCAAATGAGTTAAGTTTGTCGTCTGAGTAAAATCTAAAAATATCAGTTAGAAAAGGTGGAAATTAAGAAAGTACTTGTTGCAAACAGGGGTGAAATTGCCATCAGGATTTTTAGGGCCTGTGTGGAGATTGGTATAAAAACAGTTGGGGTTTATACCTGGGAGGACAGATATTCTCTTCACAGGTATAAAGCAGATGAATGTTACCAGATTGGTGAAGATAATGATCCATTAAAACCTTATCTGGATATAGATGCGATTATCAGGGTTGCAAAAGAAAACGATGTGGATGCAATTCATCCGGGCTATGGATTTCTCTCCGAAAATGCAGCTTTCGCCAAGAGTTGCGAAGAGAATGGAATCATTTTTGTCGGACCAAAGGTATCCGTACTTAAGTCATTAGGCGATAAAATTACAGCCAAAGAGGTTGCTGTAGCCAATGGAATCCCCATCATTCAAAGTAGTGTTGAGGAGCTATCAACAATTGAAATTGCTCTGAAAGAAGCTTCCGTGATAGGCTACCCGGTAATGCTTAAGGCAGCTTCTGGCGGTGGTGGCCGGGGGATGCGTGTAATCCGCACCGATGCAGAACTTAAGAAAGCGTTCCCCGAAGCGAGAAGAGAATCCTTGAACGCCTTTGGCGACGATACAGTTTTTCTTGAAAAGTATGTAGAAAACCCCAAGCATATAGAGATACAGATCGTTGCAGACATGCACGGAAATATGGTCCATTTGTACGAAAGGGATTGTTCCGTTCAGCGCCGCTATCAAAAGGTGATCGAGTTCGCACCTTCTTTGGGATTACCTGAAGAAACGAAACAGAATCTTTACGACTATGCAATGTCCATATGCAAGGCTGTCAATTATAACAATATAGGCACGGTTGAGTTTCTCGTCGATGAAGATGGCAGCATCTACTTTATTGAGGTAAATCCCAGGATTCAGGTAGAGCATACGGTGACAGAAATGATAACCAACATAGATCTGGTAAAAGCGCAGCTCTTTATTGCCGGGGGCTACAAATTAGCAGACAAGCAAATAAAAATTAAAGATCAGGAATCCATACTAATTACAGGATATGCCCTGCAGTGCAGGATTACTACCGAAGACCCATTGAACGATTTTAAACCCGATTACGGGATAGTTACAACCTATAGAAGTGCTTCCGGATTGGGAATTCGCCTGGATGCCGGTAGTATCTACCAGGGAGTGAGAATCTCTCCATTCTTTGATTCCATGCTTGTCAAAGTATCGGCATTAAGCAGAACCCTGGATGGTTCCTGCAGGAAGATGCGGAGAGCCCTGGCAGAATTTCGGATACGGGGTGTAAAGACCAATATGGCATTTGTGGATAACATTCTTAAGCACGATACTTTCAGAGAAGGGAAGGTCACTGTTAATTTTATAAAGAATGAATCTTCACTGTTTGAAATAGTGGAGCCAAGGAATCGTGCAAATAAACTCCTCGAATTTCTCGGCGAAACCATCGTGAACAGCAATCCGGACGTCAAGCATATCAATCCGAATCATATTTTTTCGAAACCGAATATTCCAGATTTTACAAGGAACGGCGAATATCCGAAGGGGACGAAGGATCTGTTGAGCGAATTGGGACCCGAAGGTTTCTCAAATTGGTTGTATGAACAGAAAGAGGTCCATTATACAGACACCACGATGCGCGATGCACATCAAAGCCTCCTGGCCACCAGGATGCGTACCATTGACATGCTGAAAGTTGCCGAAGGTTATGCGAAGAACAATCCGGAGATCTTTAGTTTAGAAGTTTGGGGTGGTGCAACTTTCGATGTTTGCCTGCGGTTCCTTCAGGAGAATCCCTGGGAACGGCTTAGACTTTTGAGAAAAGCCATGCCCAACCTGCTGTTACAAATGCTCATTCGCGGTTCCAACGCTGTTGGTTATACAGCTTACCCGGATAATTTGATTGAAAAGTTTGTGGAGCAGGCCTGGGAAACAGGAATAGATGTATTCCGAATTTTTGATTCCCTGAACTGGATGAAATCCATCGCACCTTGTATCGGCTACGTCAGAGAAAAAACACAGGGTCTTGCTGAAGGATCGATCTGCTATACGGGCGACATCCTCAACCCTGAAAAGACAAAATATAACCTCAGTTATTATTTGCAGCTCGCAAAAGATATCGAGAATGCAGGGGCGCATATCCTCGGAGTAAAAGATATGGCCGGCCTCTTAAAACCAGAGGCAGCATTTGAACTGATCTCCGCCTTGAAATCCGAAGTAAAAATCCCGATTCATTTACACACGCATGATACGTCATCTGTTCAGGCAGCAACTTATTTAAGAGCCATAGATGCCGGTGTGGATGTTGTGGATGTTTCGCTGGGTGGGCTTTCTGGTATGACGGCCCAACCAAATTTCAACTCTGTAATCGAGATGCTTCGTTTCCACGCGAGGGAGCGTAAGATGAATGCTGAATCCCTGGCACAGTATTCAAATTACTGGGAAACAGTTAGAAATTACTACTATCCTTTTGAATCTGGTTTGAAAGCAGGTACCGGAGAAGTCTATGAACACGAAATACCTGGTGGCCAGTATTCCAACTTAAAAGGTCAGGCAATTGCTCTTGGCCTTGAACATCAGTTTCCTGAAATAACGAAAATGTATGCCGAAGTCAATGAATTGTTCGGGGATATTATTAAAGTCACTCCCAGCTCCAAAGTGGTGGGAGACATGGCACAGTACCTAGTTAGTAATGGCTATAGCATTCAGGATGTTTTGGAAAGGGGAGACACTATATCCTTTCCTGCCTCTGTGATCAGTTTTTTCCGCGGAGATCTGGGTCAGCCTGTTGGCGGGTTCCCTCCGAAGGTTCAGAAAATAGTACTAAAAGACCAGAAACCCTATACCGACCGGCCCAACGCTCATTTAGAACCTATAGATTTTGATAAGGAATTCATCGCTTTTAAGCGCAAATTTAAAAAGGGGATGGGACGCGAATTATTAATCACAGACTACCTCTCATATAAGCTCTATCCTAAAGTATTTACGAAAGCCTATGAAAAGCATGTGAAATTTGGGAATATCATGAATATTCCGACAAAAAACTTCTTTTATGGAATGGAGATAGGGGAGGAGATCATGGTGGAATTAGACAGAGGAAAAAATGTACTGATCTCCCTGATGTTAAAGGGAGAGCCAGATGAAGCAGGTAATGTCAGCATATTCTTCAAGGTGAATGGACAACTGCGTAATGTATTGATACGCGACAGCTCTGTCAAGGTAGATAAGGAGGAAAATGTAAAAATAGATCCTTCAGATGAGAAGCAGATAGGAGCTCCGTTACAAGGGCTGTTGTCGAGTGTTCTTGTTAAGAGAGGGCAGGAAATTAAGAAGAATCAACCGTTGTTTGTTATCGAGGCGATGAAAATGGAAACCACGGTAACAGCAACTGAAGAAGGTGTTGTGAATAAAATACAGCTTCAGAGCGGATCACTGGTCAATACTGATGACCTGGTGTTGGTATTGAACTAACACAAGACTATAAGAATAATATTCTCTTTTGAAGTAGTTTATAAGCGATTTAAGTATTTCTTTTTCTCAAGGTCTCCAAATTACTCTGTATATTTTTGATAGTTATTTTAAAATATTATTCCTGAATATTAAGTAGGCACAATGTTATTCGTGTAAGCCAGATATGTTCCTCCATACCCATCCATATGAGCCATTTATATTTGCCAAAGCTACCAAGCTCATCGTAGGCACTTTACCGCCTCCCAGATTTACCACAGGCGAGCTGAAGGATGGTGATGTGGACTTTTGCTATGGAAGTCGCGATGGACAGTTATGGCGTATCCTGGACAGGATTTTCAATATTGGTTTGAAGTTCGAAAGAACGGAATTCGCCGTAGAACAACGCAAAGATTTTTTGCGTCAAAGAAAAATAGGTATTTGTGATATTGTGGCCAGTGCGGAGAGAAAGAAGCTCGATGCGACAGACCTCGGTATGAGTAATATAATACTGCGCGACTTTATTGCAATTCTCTATAAATATCCCAGGGTGAATACCCTTTTGTTCACAGGTGGAAACAGCAAGAACGGACCGGAATATTTTTTTAGAAGACATCTTAAGGAATACGGCCTGAAGCTTATTCCGGTTTCAACCGAGACCCCGCGGATCCATGTAGTGAAATTGCCCGTAAAGTATATGCATAGAAACTCAGAACTAAAAAAGTATTCAAAAGGGAAGAGCCAATCCGGAGATAGAATTATTAAAACCGTCTCACTTACGGCACCGTCGGGTTCGGCGAACCGGGCCATTGGCAGTATGGAGGAATATCAGGCCATCAAAAGGGGACTTCCAAACTTCAAC
>JBPCUI010000029.1:0-14343 GCA_051011235.1 Flavobacteriaceae bacterium | reverse complement strand
CAGTACTGTCAGCGGAAGAACTTTCTCTGTCAGATCGGGTAAGAGGTAAAAAATAAATTTCGCTATTATAATGATATCCAAACCTTTACCTGCCAGATCATCGATAAAAAGCCATATCGTCTGGAAGATGAAAATAAACATCAGAATGACGAACGAACTGATAAAATTATAGAGGAATCTACTGAGTATATAATGATCTAAAATTCGCAAGACTCTAGTTTCTAATGATGTAGTACCCTGCTTCCTGGTACTTTCCTTCATCAAAAGTAAATAAGGTTTCTGAGATCGGCTGATTTGTTTTAAAAGAATTAACAGTGATGGTGGTCATGGTGCCGTTCTCGCCTGTTTCAATAAGTTTATAAATATGCTTGGTTTCTACATCGATGCCCAATAATATGGAGGCGATCTCCGAATTGGTATCTATTGGGACCAGTTTCACATACTGTATTTTACGGCCCTGAACATTTTGAAGGATATCCCATTGATAACTGTGGCCTGCGCGATAAAATGTAAGCATTTTAGAGGGTGTTATCGTATTGTCCTCTTCAGACCGATCTTCAATGGTTACCTCTTCATTTTCAGGCACAATAGTATAGACCTTACTACCGTCATAGATTTGTTGAGATCCTAAGTAATTAAAGAGGTATTTATCGCCTTCGAGCGTAACATCGCCTCTTGTTTCCTGATTGATATTCGCCTCGTCATTTTGGAGCGCATACTTAAAGTCTACCTGGATATTATCATACGCCCTAACCTTATTATAAACTTCGTCCAGGAGGGCCTTTGCCTTATCTGCCCCCTGGGCAGACATCACGGCCGTTGCAAATAGGAAAACTAAAATACTTATGTATTTCTTCATTTTGATTGGGTTTCGTTCTTTAATAATTGATCTAATGCGTACATATCCGGTACAAGTACCTGCCTCGCCTTACTCCCCTCAAACGGCCCAACGATCCCTGCAGCTTCCAATTGATCGATGATCCTTCCCGCCCGGTTGTAGCCGAGTTTTAGTTTGCGTTGAATAAGCGATGCCGAACCTTGCTGGGCCGTAACAATTACTTCTGCGGCATCCCTGAACATAGCATCGCGATCAGAAATATCATAATCAAGACCTGTGCCAGAATCTTCACCTACGTACTCGGGTAAGAGATGTGCGCTCGGATATGCCCGCTGCGAGCCTATATACTCGGTTATTTTAGCCACTTCCGGAGTATCTACAAAGGCACACTGAATACGTGTCATATCGTTACCCTGGGTAAAGAGCATGTCGCCCCGACCAATGAGTTGATCGGCTCCCTGATGATCTAAAATGGTCCTTGAATCTATTTTTGATGTGACCCGAAAGGCAATTCGGGCCGGGAAGTTGGCTTTGATGAGCCCTGTAATCACATTTACAGAAGGCCTCTGAGTGGCTATAACAAGGTGTATCCCTATGGCCCTTGCCAGCTGAGCAAGCCTTGCAAGTGGCGTCTCTACTTCCTTACCGGCTGTCATAATCAGATCAGCGAATTCATCAATGATAAGCACGATGTAGGGTAAGTATTTATGCCCATCATTCGGGTTGAGCTTTCTCGCCTTAAACTTAACGTTGTACTCTTTAATATTGCGGACCATTGCCTGCTTGAGTTGATCATAGCGGTTATCCATCTCAATACAAAGCGAATTCAAGGTGTGAATTACCTTGGTATTATCTGTGATAATTGACTCCGCGGAATCGGGTAATTTAGCCAGGAAATGTCTTTCTATTTTGTTGTAGAGCGTGAGTTCCACCTTTTTCGGGTCAACAAGTATAAACTTTACCTCTGCAGGGTGCTTTTTGTAGAGAAGGGAAGTTATAACCGCATTGAGTCCAACAGATTTTCCCTGTCCGGTAGCCCCGGCCATAAGCAAGTGTGGCATTTTTGCCAGGTCTACAACGAAAGTCTCGTTGCTTATAGTTTTACCAAAGGCAATGGGCAGTTGCATTTCTGCTTTTTGAAATTTGGAAGAGGCGATAACAGAACGCATAGAAACGACGCTTGCATTTTTGTTAGGTACTTCAATTCCAATAGTCCCTTTACCGGGGATAGGCGCAATTATCCTGATACCCAATGCAGCCAGTGATAGGGCGATGTCGTCTTCCAGGTTCTTAATTTTTGAGATTCGAACACCGGCTTCCGGTACTATCTCATACAGTGTAACAGTGGGGCCGATGGTTGCTTTGATTTGTGCAATCCCTATTTTGTAGTTTTTAAGGGTTTCTACAATCCTGTTTTTATTATCTTCCAGTTCTTCCTGGTTAATGGTGATACCGCCTGTAGTTCCATGTTGGTCCAAAAGATCCAGATGCGGGAATTTATAGCTGCCCAATTCTAATGTGGGGTCGAATTCGCCAAAATCCTCCACAAGTTTATCGGCAAGGATGTCTGTTTCTTCTTTTTCTTCCTCAATTTGCTTAACCTCCATTTCAATTGAGGTTTCTTCAGCCTCTTTCATCAAAAGTTCTTTTTCCTTGGGTAAATGAGGAATATCTTCTTTGTGGGTATATGTGTCGAGCTCAATCGAAGCCTCTTCTGTTACAGGTTCCAGGTTTACAGCAGCAGGACTTGGCGCAGGGCTTTTAAACTCTTTGATGATACTTTTGGTATTCTTTTTAAAGAAATCTACAATGCTGTCCGGGGTAAATTTAAACAACCTGACAAGGATTATGGTCAGACCGAACAATAACAAAAGTAACACACCGATCTTGCCCGTATAATCCTGGAGAAAATCATTCATTTCAAAACCTATCATACCTCCAAGCAACGGTTGTTCGTATGCGAAGAATCCCAAAGCTATAGAGACCCAGATAAGAAATACCAGCCCCCAGATCCACTTGCTAATGAGCCCTTTTTTATCAATGCTCAAAAAGAGATAAAGGCCTGTTATACACAATAAAAAGGGGAATATAAAAGAAGCAAGACCAAAACCCTTATACATAAAAAAATGACTGACGGCTGCGCCGAATTTGTTGAGCAAATTTTCCGCCTTCTCATTCCTGTCGGCAAATTCGGTTAACAGACTCTGGTCTTGTTGCCAGGTGAAATAGTAAGAAATAAACGAGAAAAACAAAGCAATACTAAGGAGGACCAAAAGGCTTCCCAGAATAATTTTATTTTGCTTTGACAAGCTGAAAGAAAGCTTTTTTCTGGTTGTAGGTTTAGTCTTTTTTTTCCTTTTTGCCATTAATCTTCCGTTCGTTGGGGCTAAATTACAAATTTAGGAACTATGCAAGTAGTACGGAAACTTTAAATTGTTTTTGGAACGTAAATAATAAGACCAACAATAACCGCACCAATGGATACCCACATGACCGCCCCGGCCGAGACATCTTTGATGAATCCGATCTTGTCGTCAAATTCGGGTTGGGTGTAATCGGACATTTTTTCTATGGCTGTATTTAATCCTTCAATGCCCAAAACCAATGAGATAGCCAGGATCTGCAAGATCCACTCCGTATTGGAAATGTCAAAATAAAAGCCAGCAGCAGTAACCAATAGTGCAATAACTACCTGGATCTGAATACTGCTTTCGGTTTTGACCAAAAGGAAAGCCCCACGAAACGCATAGCCGATCCCTTTTAACCTGTTTATTAGGAAATTATCCTTAGGCATCCATTAAAGCTTCTAAAGCAGCCTGGTAATTGGGTTCATCGACAGTCTCCTGTACTTGTTCGGTATATGTAACATTGCCATCCGCGTCGAGCACCACGATAACCCTTGAAAGCAAACCTTGAATGGGGCCGTCAATATATTCCAAACCGTACTGCTTACCAAAATTGCCATCTTTAAAGTCGGAAAGCGTTTCCACATTCTCAATACCTTCTGCGCCGCAAAACCTGTTCATTGCAAAGGGAAGATCACGTGAAACACAAAGTACCACCGTATTATCCAATTCGGCTGCCTCATTATTGAACTGTCTGACAGATTGTGCACAAGTACCTGTATCTATGCTGTGAAATACATTAAGGACTACTTTTTTGCCCTTGTAGTCGTTTAGTGTGGCTGATGATAAATCTCCCCTGGTTAATGTAAAATCAGGAGCCGGTCTGCCAACTTCAGGTAAATTTCCGGAAGTGTGAATTTCGTTGCCTTTAAGTGTTACTGTTGCCATAGTATCTCAATTAAATATTTAGCTTTTATTATATTTTCTACACGCTGCTGTAGGTGAATACACGCAGGGGTGAAATTATAAAATAAATTGAGGAAAACAGCATCCGGGCAGGCAAAATTGTTGCTTAATAATTCCGTCTTATAATCTACTATTCGACAGCTGCTGAAGTTAATTGTTTGATCTTAATACCGAGTGCAGCAAAAAAAAGCGTAGTTATCGGGCTTAACCAGTTAAAAATAGCGTAAAAAAAGTATTCCGCAACACTCACACCTAGCACTCCGCTATGGTATGCTCCACAAGTGTTCCAGGGAATAAGAACGGAAGTAACTGTCCCGGAATCCTCGAGTGTCCGACTCAGATTTTCAGGTGCCAGTCCGCGATCTTCATAGGCTTTGGAAAACATCTTCCCAGGCACAACAATGGCCAGATACTGATCAGAGGCTGTCACATTTAACGCCAGGCAGCTACCTACAGTGCTGGCGAATAGCCCAAAAGTGGTCTTAGCCATTCCCAATAGGGATTTAGTGATCCTCGACAGTGCACCGATCCCATCCATAACACCGCCGAAGACCATGGCACAGACAATAAGCCATATTGTTCCCAGCATACCCGCCATGCCCCGTGCCGAAAATAAATCGTTTAAGGCCGGGTTATCTGTTGCCACTGAGGTGCTCACCGTAATAGCATTTAAGATACCCTTATAACCAGATTCAAAGTTGAGTTCCTTGGCACCGGTGATACTCGCTACAACTTCCGGTTGGAAGATCAGTGCAAAAATACCTCCGAGTAGTGTCCCGATCAAAAGAGCGACAAGGGGTGGAGTTTTTTTGATGATCATTCCAATAACAACAACAGGTACTATAAAGAGCCAGCCATTTATATTAAAGGCAGCGTCTATTGAATTTAGAATGGAAGCGGTATCTGCGATTCCTACGGTTTCAAGATTAAAGCCGATAATTATAAAAACCAGGAGCGTTATAGATATGGTTGGAATTGTAGTATAAGTCATATACCGGATGTGTCCGAATAATTCCCCACCTGCCATGGCGGGTGCCAGATTGGTGGTATCACTTAAGGGGGACATTTTGTCCCCGAAGTAGGCACCAGATAAAACGGCCCCTGCGGTCATGCCAAGAGAAATTCCCAATGCATCACCAATGCCGATAAGCGCAATGCCCACAGTAGCTGCTGTTGTCCAGCTACTGCCTGTGGCGATAGAAATAATGGCGCTAATTACTACACAGGCTCCAAGAAAAATAGTGGGATTTAATATTTGCAGACCATAGTAGATCATGGCCGGAATAATGCCGCTTATAAGCCAGGTTCCTGCTAATGCACCAACCATGAGCAGAATAAGCAGAGCTCCGGTGGTCGACTTGACATTCTCGGCCACTTCGGCCAGCATTTGTTTATATGTAACTTTGTTGAAGAATCCGACAACGGCGGCAACGGCTCCACCCATCAGGAGTATAAATTGGTTAGAACCCAGAATAGCATCGTCTTTAAATACAAAAACATTGTATGCCAGCATCCCAACTAATGCTACGACCGGTATCAACGCCTCCCAAATGTTGAGTTCCCTATTTACTACAATATTTTCGTCTTGCCGATACTTAGTAGGCTTTTTCTTAGGCATGAATGGCGTTTAGTTTGCTCGTAATATTACGATTTTGGCAACGCCTGTGCAAACTGACAACTAAACCAACACTTCTTTTTTGCTAATAATACCGAGCCGCACCATGCAATGTCTCATAGATTCATAGGTTCGCTCGATATCGTCGTCCAGACCTATGGAAAATCGAATTAGCCCATCGGATAATCCCATACGATTTTGTTCTTCCTGGGGTATTTCTGAAGATGTACTTGTACCGGGTGCACTAAAAAGTGTTTTGTAAAAACCAAGGCTTACTGCCAGGTACCCCAGATCTTCGTGTTGCATTAATTCCATAAGCGTATTTGCCATTTCAAGTGAGCCCACATCAATGGTCATAATGCCGCCAAAGCCGTATTCCGAAATCATCTGTTCTTTCATCAGCCTATGTCCGGAGTGAGATTCCAGACCCGGATATACAACCCGAAGCCCGTCCTCTTCGAAACGACTGGCCAGATACAGTGCATTTTCGCTGTGTTTAATCATTCGCAAATGAAGCGTTCTCATGTTTTTTAGAATCGACGCCGACCTGAGACTGTCCAGTGTACTGCCTAATAGCATAGCTGCACCGGTGTTTACGTCTTTTAAAGAATGGCAGAAGTCTAATGATCCACAAACCGCACCCGCTACACAGTCACTCGTCCCGTTGATGAATTTGGTGAGACTGTGTACAACAATATCGGCTCCTAATTTGGCAGGCGCAATAGATAATGGTGAAAACGTATTGTCTACTACCAGGGGGATGTCATTTTTTTTCGCAATTTTAGAAAGAGCCTTGATATCGGCTATTTCCAATAATGGATTGCTAATAGACTCGCAATAGATCATTTTAGTATCGGGGGTGATTGCCAATGCAACAGCTTCCAGATTTGTAATGTCTACAAAAGAGGTATTTATATTGAATTTCTTGATAAAGTTTTTTAGAAAAGCATAAGAACCCCCGTAGATCGTGCGACTGCTAATAATATGATCACCTGCATCACACAATTCTAAGATGACAGATGTGATAGCTCCCATTCCGCTAGCCGTAACATTGGCGCTTTCGGTACCTTCCAGGGCCGACAATGCCTCGCCGAGGTAGAGATTAGAAGGCGATGAATGCCTGCTGTAGAGGTAACATCCTTCTGTATTTCCTTCAAATGTGTCGAACATAGTCTTGGCCGAAAGAAAGGTGTAGGTGGAAGAATCTGAGATGGAAGGATTTACACCACCAAATTCACCAAAATTATGCAGGTCGAGGATACGATCTGAAGCTCTGCTTTTCTTCATAATATAAAAATTTAGTCTACGAAATTACATTAGGATAGCAAAATAATCAATGATATAAGTCATTTATAGAAAATAAAACTAAAATATCCAACTAATTAAGTAATATTTTAATTAGTTTTGAATTTCAAAAGCTTATAACCGAAAAATTTTCATAATGGATTTTGACCTGACCGATATCCAACTATTAAAAATGCTGCAGGCAGACAGCAAGAAGACAACAAAGGAATATGCAAATTCCTTAGACCTCTCTACAACGGCCGTGTACGAGCGGATCAAAAAACTGGAAAAGACCGGAGTTATAAGAGGCTATGTGGCTCTCCTGGACAAGAAGAAAATTCAAAAGGCATTCCAGGTCCTGTGCCATGTTAAACTTGTACAGCATATTGAGAAGAATGTCCTCAGATTTGAAAAAGAAGTAAAACAACTGGAAGAAGTAGCGGAGTGTTATCATATCAGTGGTGATTACGACTACATTCTAAAGGTCCATGTAAGCGATATGGAGGCTTATCGGGAATTTATGGTGAGTAAGCTCACTGCGATTAGCAATATTGGCAGTACACAGAGTTCCTTTGTTATCAACGAGGTAAAACACACTACGGCATTGAATCTGTAGAATTGTCATTGTGCTAAACTAAAAGCAAATCAGACCATATCTTAAGGGTAATTAGCCATTTGCCCAACGATAAAACATTCGTACTTTTGTCTCTTTGACATGTTCCTGTAAAGATCAATCACCTAAAAAATTTCATTATGTCTCAATACGATGTTGCGGTAATAGGCTCTGGTCCCGGAGGGTATGTGGCGGCAATTCGATGTGCCCAACTAGGTATGAAAACCGCAATTATTGAAAAATATTCCACCTTGGGAGGAACCTGTCTTAATGTGGGTTGCATTCCATCCAAAGCACTTTTGGATTCGAGCCATCATTATGAGGATGCTATTAAACATTTTGAAGATCACGGGATTGACATAGCAGGAGACATAAAGGTGAATCTTGAAAAAATGATCTCGCGTAAACAGGCGGTGGTAGACCAAACGACCAAAGGCATTCAGTTTCTTATGGATAAAAATAAGATCGAAGTCTACCAGGGCACGGGTAGTTTTAGCGGTCCAAATTCAATCAGTATCAAAAAAGGCAGAGGTAAAGCTCAGACCATTGAGGCTAGGAATATTATTATTGCTACCGGCTCTAAACCGGCCACACTACCTTTTATCAAAATAGATAAGGAACGCATAATTACCTCCACCGAAGCATTAAAACTACCGGAAATTCCAAAACACCTTATTATCATTGGTGGCGGCGTAATTGGATTGGAACTCGGACAGGTATACAAGCGCCTTGGGGCCGAAGTGACCGTTGTAGAATTTATGGATCGGATTATTCCCGGGATGGACGGCTCCCTCTCCAAAGAGCTGATGAAGGTCCTTAAAAAACAAAAAATGAAATTTCATCTGGCACATAAAGTAAAAGCGGTTGGGCGTAAGGGAAAAGAGGTTACCGTAACTGCAGATGATAAAAATGGAAATGAGGTGCAATTTAAAGGTGATTACTGCCTTGTTTCCGTTGGTAGGAGCCCGTTTACCAATGGTCTTAATACCGAAGCTGCAGGCGTAAAATTGGACAAACAGGGAAGGGTAGAAGTAAATGCACACCTACAGACCAATATACCGCATATATATGCTGTTGGCGATGTGGTTCGCGGGGCAATGCTTGCCCATAAGGCCGAGGAAGAAGGAACCATGGTGGCCGAACTGATTGCTGGTCAGAAGCCCCATATTGACTACAATTTGATCCCCGGTGTTGTATATACCTGGCCTGAAGTAGCCGCGGTTGGCAAAACTGAGGAACAACTTAAGGAAGAGGGTATTGCCTATAAAACCGGTCAGTTCCCCATGCGTGCATTGGGCCGTGCCCGAGCCAGCATGGATATTGACGGGTTTGTAAAAATCCTGGCAGACAAAAGCACAGATGAAGTACTGGGTGTGCATATGATCGGTGCACGATGTGCAGACCTCATAACCGAAGCGGTAACAGCAATGGAGTTTAGGGCCTCTGCCGAAGATATTTCACGTATGAGTCATGCACATCCAACTTATGCCGAAGCAGTAAAAGAGGCTGCGCTCGCAGCCACTGATAACCGACCGCTGCATATTTAGAGACGGCCCCGCCTATTTAATCAGCTCGGTATCCGGAAATGCTGCCCTGTATCCAAACCAAAATGCATTATGAGTTGGGATCCTGGTTAATTTATCTCCCGAATTGGAGATCAGTTGGTTTTCCTGGAGCTCCCAACGCTCGCCTTTGTGATCAACAACCGTTTGTATGCCATCGTATTCCTTAAAATTATAACCATTAGTGTTGTAAACCCGATGCGCTCCGCTTCGATCTGTAAAGACAGTGAATGGTACCCCGGCCAAATTGGAAGAATAGACAGGACGTCCTTTTAAAAACTTGCTGGCAATAGCCAGACTTTTATTCGTGATTCCCGGGAGTCGGATGGCCAGGATCTCATCCTTATTTTTAAGGCGATTGTCTTTTTCGGGAACCTGGAACATGAGTTCGTCGGTGGCAAAATAATCCCTGTAGGCGGCACCTTCGCTGTAATCACGCAGAAACCCGGTATCTACCGACAAAACTTTCGTGTTCGGGTGCCTCTCCTTCCATTCACCCCAGCTGGTTGTTACTACACTTCTATAATTCAATCTTATGCCTTTACCCGTTAATGGGCCAATCACGGGTTCACCTTCCATGGTACTCCAAAGTGACTGAGTCTCCTTGTCGTACATCAATTTGTTAGAACGATATAAAAACCCGCTGGTGCCAAGTTGATGGTTTATGCCCTTGTAGTTAGTCTCGAATATAATTACAGTACCGCAAAGTGTGCAATAAACCCCTGCGACCGGAATTCCGCCAACACTGTCTATAAACATTTCGTGCCATGCCAGGATCCTTTTTGGATATGCCCTGGCATCGCCGTTTACTTTTATTCCAAAAACTATATCGCTGTCGTTCAGGTAAGCAGCTTGTTCCACACCGACCATTTTCGGATTTCGCAAAGGAGGAATTCCATCCTGTTTCACACCTCCCCATATCACTTCGTCTAAGCGGATGGTATTCAACTCCTCCCTTTGCGAAAAATACACTCCGAATTTCGGATCGATAAGTGAATGCAATGTGGCTTTAAAATCGAAATAATCTGCATTAAAAGAGGGAGGTTTGTTCCACAGCCATGCCTGCCAGTGCTGTATATTAAAGCCAAAATCTTCTCCGGTCTTCCTTTGTAAGAGCTCCAGGAACCGCGGTGCAATATCTCTGTTTAAGGAGTAATACAGTGTTTCTATGAGCATTGATTCATAGCTCGTATTCCAGTTATTGCTAATGAAGCTAAATGAATTATCTACAAGCTCGTCATTCTCTGATGTAAGGAGAATTATAAAATGCTTTGTTGCATCTGAAGTTCCGGTAATTTCCTGACTAGACAAGGAAGGCATAATAAACAATGCGAACACCGCTATCATCCCTTTAAACGCATTAGGGATCTTATGATACATCTGAACGACCTTTTATAATAAGTCGCAATTAAGAACAAAAATTTGCTCCATTAACACTAAATTATGAAGAAGCCAGACCAGAATGCTGAAGTTAGATTAAAGTTTCACCCAGGTCGCGATAGAGCGCATAAATCTGTAGATCTGGATTTTGACAGTGCGGATGCCATACATCAAAAATGGTTCAATAGCGTTGCTCACACCGAATATAACACTTCTGATGCGTAGTTTAATATCGTCCTCCCTGCGTTCGTACCAAAGCGCCGTATATGAACAGATTACCATAAACAAAAGCGCCCCGGGTATAACAATGGCAGGAGTGAGACTTTGATGGAAGAATCGGTAAAGTCCCAACCCGGTAAAACTACCGTATAAAAATATAAAGTGAATGACGTATATGGAAAGGGTATTTTGACCAATTCTCAATATGGTTTTCCCACTTAATAAATGTCGCAAGGACATAAAAACAGCAAATACGACAAACACATCTCCCAGTCTTATAAACAAATAATTGTTCAGGTGAATGGCCTCGAATAGTTCGATGCCTGTTATACCGGATAAGACCAATAATAAGGGTGAGGAATAGTAGATTAAACTCAGGCCAACTGCTGCGGATATTGAAATAGATACCGGATAGAGGTATTTATATTCCTTATATCGGGAAAAGAGTATTGAAGCAAAAGCACCGAAAGCAGTGTAGCCAAACCAGGGGGTTATCGTAAATACTGAGCCATTGATTTTGGTAAAATAATTGGCTAATGCATCGGGCATAAAAGCAAATGCCCACTCTTTATAAATTGGCTCAAAGGCAAACAATACAACAGTAATTAATATAAGTGTTAAAGGGAAAACATAGGCAGGCCTTCGCTGTGTAAAGAGATATACAGCCACGATTCCAATGATCGATAATCCAATTATGTGAAGAACATCGACCAGCAAAAATGAATCATAAATCTCTCCTTTGAAAAGGCCAAATAAATTAAGTCTCAACAGGTAACCGATGAACAATAATTGAAGTCCCCTTCGAATGCCCTTTATAACTCTTGGGTTATCAAATCCCTTTTGGGGTACTCGAATTAGTAGATAAGTAAATATAAATCCTGATACCGTAAAGAAAACAGGGGCAGTAATACCCCTAAAATATTTCCAAACTGCAAAAACACCATTTTGCGGATCTCTAAAAGCATTCTCCAAAAGACCATCCACAAAATGACCCTGAAGCATCATTAGGATAGCCCACGCACGCATCGCGTCTATAAAAAACAATCTTGCAGATTTACTTCCCATTGCAATCAGTTTCTTTGTATATACTTGTTGGACAGCCTGTTTGGATGTTTTCGGGTGCAAAATTAGTCAAAATACTCGCATAAAAGGCTCAATTGGGGTATTTTCGCCATTGAAAACAATAACGGTTCTATTATGATTTTAGCATTTGCCGGAAGTAATTCCTCAAACTCGATAAACTTCAAGCTGGTTAAATATACCGCGGGACTTGTAAAAGATTCGGAGGTGCAAGTTCTCAACATGGCTAATTATCCTTTTCCAATGTATAGTCAGGATTTAGAGAATGAAAAAGGGTTTTCTAATTCACTGATGGAACTTCGGGACGATATAAAAAATTCGAACGGGCTTATTCTTTCCGTCAATGAACACAATAGTAATCCTTCTGCTTATTTCAAAAATTTGATCGATTGGCTTTCGAGGCTTGATAGAGATTTCCTGGAAGGCAAAAAAGTTCTGTTGATGGGCGCTTCCCCGGGAGGTAGAGGAGCTGCGGGATCTCTGGGAATCACAGAAAAACTTATGTCGAGATTTAAGGCCGAAGTAATAGCAGTCTTCTCATTGCCTTCGTTTTCTCAAAACTTTGAACCCACCCAGGGGATAATCAATGCCGAATTGGGGGCTAAACACCAGGAGGCACTCCAGCAGTTTTTGTCGAAAATCTAAACTTTTGCGCACCAAGGTCAGTTATCCAATTGATGACGCCACGATTTTTAAACGACGGCTGTTGTCGTGGGCACAGCAATACCAGGAAGTTACCTACTTGGATAGTAACGGTCATACGGACCCCTATGGCAGTTTTGAATGCCTGGTAGCCTGTGAAGCAGAAAGCTCACTTAGATGTGGATTTCAGGCGGCTTTCCCCAAACTAAAATCCTACCTGGATGAAGTAAGGGATTGGGTTTTCGGATATTGTGCTTATGATCTTAAAAATGACATTGAGGCGCTTTCCTCGAACGGAGCAGACGGACTGGGTTTTGCTGATTTATATTTCTTTCAACCCAAAAGAATAATCAGGTTGAATGGTAACATGGCAGAATACATATATCTCGATCGTTACAGTGAGGATATCATTTCCGATCACGCTTGCATTAGTTCTTTTCTTGTCCCTGAGGATAAACCTGCACAAGAGCTTTCAAAAATTAAAATGCGGATTTTTAAGGATGCTTATTTTAAAAAAGTTCAGAAGTTTTTACAGCATATTTATCGCGGTGATATTTACGAGGCAAATTTTTGTCAGGAATTTTATAGTGAAAATACAGTAATAGATCCGTTATCGGTCTTTTTTCGATTGAATGAAATAGCTCGTCCGCCTTTCGGAGCATATTTTAAAGCCGGACATCTTTACGCGCTGTCTTCCTCCCCTGAAAGGTTTTTAAAAAAAACCGGAACAACTTTGGTATCACAGCCCATAAAGGGTACCGCGAGAAGGTCAACAGACCCGGTTATTGACCGGGAGTTAAAAGAAGTATTGGCCGGGGACCCTAAAGAGAAAGCGGAAAACATTATGATTGTTGATCTGGTGCGGAACGACTTGTCTAAACACGCATTAAAAGGCAGTGTAAAAGTTAAAGAACTATGTAAGGTATACTCTTTTATACAAGTACATCAAATGATCTCAACCGTTGTGGCTCAAGTGGCGGAAGAAACACATCCGGTTGATATCATCAAAAATGCATTTCCAATGGGAAGCATGACCGGAGCTCCAAAACTATCTGCAATGAGACTGATCGAGTCGCTTGAACTAACCAGGAGAGGTCTTTACAGCGGAGCTATTGGGTATTTCACACCTGAAAAAGACTTTGATTTCAGTGTGGTTATTCGCAGTATATTATACAATGAGAAAAAGAAATATCTCTCATTCTCGGTGGGAAGTGCAATCACGGCAAAAGCGCTTCCCGATAGTGAATATGAGGAATGTCTGCTAAAAGCGAAGGCTATGCGCAGCGTTTTGGATGAGCATTGAGTTGACCGAAGCTGAGAAGAACTGATAATTCTTCGCTAATTTAGCGGCGTGTTCACAGAATGTCAGACCCATATTAAAAAGAGTTTTACCGAACTACTAAAACATAGATTTATCATTGGCTGTAGTGGAGGGGTGGATTCTGTGGTTTTGGCACATATCTGTTCACGGATGGGCATGGATTTTGTACTTGCACATTGCAATTTCCAGTTAAGAGGTAAAGAAAGTACTAGAGATAGCGATTTTGTTCAAAAATTAGGAAATGAGATGGATATAAAAAGTTTTGTAAAAGACTTTAATACAGATAGTTATGCTAAAACAAATAAATTATCAATTCAACTAGCTGCGAGGGAGTTAAGATACCGCTGGTTTGAGGAATTGGCAGAAGAAAATGATATAGATTACGTATTGACTGCTCACCAGGCAGATGACGCATTGGAGACCTTTCTCATCAATATGTCGAGGGGTACCGGAATTAGAGGATTAGCAGGGATACCAC
>JBPCUI010000028.1:0-2869 GCA_051011235.1 Flavobacteriaceae bacterium | reverse complement strand
TATAGGGCGGCATACTATCTCTTGGTAGTGACGAATAAATAACAAGTCCCATCAGGATGATAGTACCCAATACGGTGAAAGTAATCCTGTTCTTCTCAATTGAAAACTGTGTCAGGTTCATTGGTTGGCTTGGTTTAGTTATGGATAACTTTCAATTTTTCATTTTCCATTTTCAATTATTTAAGCTTCACTTCCTGCCCATCCAGCAGCGTTAGCAGACCTGCTGTAGCAACCTTATCGCCACGAGATAGGCCTTCCAAAACAGCAAATCCTTCAGAGGAAAGATCCCCTATCTCTATATATTGTTTTTTAGCCGTGACTTTATCGGCTTCCTCCTCCAAAAGGAATACAAATCGGCCATTGCCGTCTTCACCTACAGAAATGGGAGGGACCACTAATTGCTTCGCAGCAGAATTATCGGTTGCAAAACTAAAAGTAACATTGGCCGCCATTCCCGATTTTATATCCTTGGAAGGAGTGGTTATTACCACCCGCACAGGATAGGTTGCCGTATTGATATCGACCGATGGGGAAACTTCAGTGACTAATCCTTTGAAAGTGGTTTCTCCAAGAACAGGAAAATTGATCGACACCTCCATTCCAGAAATAATTCGGTTTATAATACTCTCAGGAAGACCCAATGAAATTTCCATATCAGTGCCAGCGTTGAGCACTGCAATACCTTCACCCGGACCTACATTTTCCTCAATCTCTGCATTCACCGCGGCTATACGTCCATCTTCCGGCGCATACAGATATCCAAACTGGATCTGTTCGGCCTCGATCCCCACTTTCCGCTGTGCAGATTCATAACTTGACTTAGCTGTTGTAAATGCATTTTTAGCACTCTCGTATTCACTTAAAGACAAGCTACCTTTTTCGTAGAGGACCCGGGTCCGCTCCCTGTTGAGTTTCGTAGTATTCATTTGAGAGGCAGCACTGTTTTGAGAGGAAATAGCCGATTCATAGTTTAATCTGGCCTGTACATTATCCAATTGCGCCAAGAGTTCTCCTTTTTTTACCGCTTGCCCTATCTTGAGGTTAAAAAAAGTAATTATACCACTACTTCTGAAACTGAGATTAATGACCCGTTCTGTCTTGGCGGTACCACTTAAGGTTCGTGTATTTTCACCGCCCAAAAATCCAACTTGTTGATATATTACCGGCCTTACCGGAGGCGGTTCAATCGCCTTCTCTTTGCACGCACTAATCAGAAAAAGCAGTCCTGTTAAAAGCAATAATCCATAATATTTCATAACTGTATTGTATAATATTCATTAGTTGTAATTCTGCTCCAGATACTGAGCAAACCGGCTGAAAAAGGCGTCATTTTCGGCTGTGGTATGTAGCAAAAAATAATAACCTAAAAACCGTTCCAGTCTCAGGCTGGCAAACAGGTAATTATAAGTGGCGTTGGCTCGTGCCGCACGGGCGCTGAGGTAATTATTCTGTGCATCGAGTAGTTGGACTATGTTGACAGCGCCTTCCGAATAGGAAGTTTGCGTCAGATCCAGAGCTTCCTCCGCAGCTGTTTCGGATACCTGTGAAAGTTCAATATTGGCCACTTCATTGATTAAACTGAGAACTGCCGTATTCATGTTGGTTTCTATGGCTAGTTCTGTATTGCTTTTGCTTAAATCCAGCTGGTCTTTTTGGATCAACGCAATCTGCCGGTTAATATTCTGGCGATTCTGGTCAACGATAGGGATGGATATGTTTAGTCCGACCGTATAAAAATTATCCAGATTAAAATTAGGATTTACACCTTTTCCCCATCGGTTAAAATTCTGGCTGAATTGTCCCTGTAATGCGAGGTCTGGTAAGAAACGTCCCTCTGTATTCAGTTTAATGGTTCTGCCAATCGCCGAAATATCGTAATTGAGGGCTTTGAGTTCGGGAGCATTCTTTTTAGCCTCTTCGATCAAAAACTTTACAAAAGGTTTGCGCAAGCGCGGATCGTCCAATACTACACGTAACTGTGTGTAGTCGTACTGTTCAAATAAACCCTTTTCGAGTTCGGCCTCGTCTACATCGATATTGTAATCAATTGCATTGTTTAGTAATTGGTTCAATATATAAAATCCCTGATCCAATTCATTAGCGCCTACCACCAGCTCTTGCATTACATTTGCCAGTTCGGATCTGAATCTCAATACATCTGATTTTCCCGCCAGACCCGCTTCAAAATTCTCGCTGGCGATTTCCAGATTCTTGTTCGTGAGATCCAGATTGGTAGCCCTAATCTGGAGATTTTGTTTCAGGATAAGGGCATTGAAATAGGCATTTGAAGCTTCGAATATAGCATCGAGTTGGTCTGCGTTGTATCGTTCTTGTTGAGATCCTAATAAGTCCTTTTGAGTATTGATGTCGGTATTGGCATCGGCCGAAAAAACAGTTTGATTCAAGACGATAACAGCATCTGTAGTATATTCCGGATTCAATCCCTGGGAGGCCTCGGCCAGGTTCGGATCCGTATAGGTGCCCGATGCACTGGCTGATATATTTGGAATATAACTGGTCCAGGCAGCCTGTATGTCTTTCTCGCTGAGTTCCACATTTTTCTGCAAAGTTTGAAGCTGAAGATTATTGCCAAGCACTTCATTCATGACTTCAAGCAGATTGTATTTCCGTTCCGATACTTTCTTATCCCAGTCACCTATAAAGTCTGTTGAACCTAAAAGACTGTATTTAAGAGGTGATTTAATCAGCTCGGCCGTGTTATAATTGATGGTCAGTTTATCATCATAACTGATATACACAGGTTGTTCTGAAAGTGCATCGCCCTGAATATAGGCTTCCACTGTAAGCGCAATTCTTCTAAAAAATTGACTCAGGTTCTCTTCTGCCTGATTGGTGGCAAAAAGGCCCA
>JBPCUI010000027.1:0-13800 GCA_051011235.1 Flavobacteriaceae bacterium | reverse complement strand
CCATAACTGATATCAACTTATCAGAACTGGGCAATGGAACGCGAATTGAGATCGAGGTAGAAGGTCCGGGAGATTATGAGTACGCACTGGATAATATCAATGGCCCATATCAGGACAGCAATGTTTTTGAAACCAGCGCCGAATTCCTTTATACGATCTATGTACGCGACAAAAACGGCTGTGGATTAACGGAGGAAATTGTGGAACAGGATATTACGCTGCAGGGCTTTCCTAAGTTCTTTACGCCAAATGGTGACGGTATCAATGATTTTTGGCAATTTGTTCCACCTGAGGCCCTGAGTCAGAATCCGCTGGAAGTTATTTATATCTTTGATCGCTTTGGTAAACTGCTGACACAGGTAGATCCATTCTCCCAGGGCTGGGATGGCAATTTTAACGGTTCACCACTGCCGTCTTCCGATTACTGGTTCAAGGCCCGAAGTATCAACAATGGCTTCGTCAGCGGTCATTTTTCGCTGAAGAGATAAACATCAATTGAAGGCCGAATACTTTGCACATTAACACCAGGCTTTTGTAACTTTATCCAATGAAATTTCAGGTAGTCTCAGATTTTAAACCTACAGGAGATCAGCCAGAGGCTATCAGCGAGCTTGCAGAGGGCATAACGTCTGAAGAAAGGTATCAAACCCTATTGGGAGTAACGGGTTCAGGAAAAACCTTTACCGTTGCCAATGTAATTGAAAAAGTGCAGAGACCCACGCTGGTACTCGCCCATAACAAAACGCTGGCAGCGCAGCTGTATTCTGAATTCAAGATCTTTTTTCCAAATAATGCAGTAGAGTATTTTGTGTCTTATTACGACTACTATCAGCCAGAAGCCTATCTTCCAACCACTGGCCTCTACATCGAAAAAGATCTCTCCATTAATGAGGACATTGAAAAATTACGACTCAGTGCTACCTCCTCTCTACTATCGGGCCGAAGAGATGTATTAGTTGTTGCTTCTGTATCGTGTTTATACGGTATTGGGAATCCGGAAGAGTTTCAGAAGAATGTTATTTCCATAAGCAAAGACCAGCTTATTTCCCGAACAAAACTTATGCACCAACTGGTACAGAGTTTGTATTCCCGGACCACAGCTGATTTTAAAAATGGAAATTTCAGAGTTAAAGGAGACGTGCTGGATGTATTTCCGGGTTATGCTGATCACGCGTATCGCATCCATTTCTTCGGAGACGAAATAGAAGAAATAGAATCTTTTGATCCTTATAAAAATAAGGTCATTGAAACTTATGAGCACTTGAATATCTACCCGGCTAATATCTTTGTAACCTCGCCGGATATACTGCAGAATGCTATTCATCAAATACAAGATGATCTGCTAAAGCAAGTAGACTATTTTAAAGAACTGGCTAAACCACTGGAGGCAAAAAGACTTGAGGAGCGTACTAATTTTGATTTGGAGATGATTCGTGAACTGGGCTATTGTTCGGGAATTGAAAATTATTCGCGCTACCTGGATGGGCGAGAACCAGGTACGCGGCCTTTTTGTCTGCTGGATTACTTTCCTGATGACTACCTGATGGTTGTGGATGAGAGTCATGTTACCATTCCTCAGGTACATGCAATGTATGGCGGAGATCGGTCCAGAAAGGAAAATCTGGTGGAATACGGATTTAGATTACCGGCTGCAATGGATAACAGACCCTTAAAATTTGAAGAGTTCGAAGCTATTCAAAACCAGGTTATCTATGTAAGCGCAACTCCTGCGGACTATGAATTACAATTGAGTCAGGGAATCTATGTGGAACAGGTGATCCGACCGACTGGATTGTTAGATCCCGAAATCGATGTACGACCCAGTGCAAACCAGATTGACGATCTAGTAGAAGAAATTCAAATACGAGTGGAGCAGGATGAACGGACTTTGGTTACTACACTTACAAAAAGAATGGCAGAAGAGTTGACAAAATATCTTGCCAGGATCGACATTCGGTGTCGCTATATTCACAGCGATGTCGATACTCTGGAGCGCGTGGAGATCATGCAAGATCTACGTAAAGGGATATTTGATGTGCTTATAGGAGTCAACCTTTTGCGCGAAGGATTAGACCTTCCGGAAGTATCTCTTGTCGCCATCCTGGACGCGGACAAAGAGGGATTTTTAAGGAGCAATCGCTCACTGACCCAAACGGTAGGAAGAGCGGCTCGTCATCTGAATGGAAAGGCTATAATGTACGCGGATAAAGTTACTGAGAGCATGAGGAAAACCATCGAGGAAACAAATTACCGCCGGGAGAAACAACTAGCATATAACACTGCAAACAATATTACGCCCACAGCTTTAAAGAAAAGTCTTGACAATGCACTGGCAAAGAACTCTGTATCAACTTTTCATTTCGAAAAAGAATTGATACGGGCAGCTGAACCGGATCCCGCATATCTCACAACTACGCAGCGGGAAAAACTTATCAGGGAAAAGCGGAAGGCTATGGAAAAAGCCGCCAAGGATCTCGACTTTATGCAGGCAGCCAAATTACGCGATGAAATCAAAATTTTGCAGGCACAGGAATAATAAAAAAGCGCCCCGAAGATTCGGGGCGCTCCCTAACTAACCAACTAAACAAACCAACCATTATGGAGTCCCGTTAGGTGGGTACTACATAATACTCTAGTACTTTACTTGCCAATTGCTACCGTCCTTTTAGGCTTTGGCAATGCCTCTTCTCTTTTTGGCAGTCTGAATCTCAGTATACCCTCGGTATAAGAGGCTTCAATTTTATCTTCATCCACCGTTTCCGGAAGTGTAAATGATCTTTTAAAAGACCTATACGAAAACTCTTTCCTTGTGTAGCGTTCTTCAGCGGTCTCATTTTCAGACTTTGTCTCCATAGAAACGGTCATTATATTCTCGTCGATCTCCACATTAAAATCCTCTTTCTTTTGGCCAGGGATAGCGAGTTCCAATTCGAAACCAGTTTCATCTTCCTTGATATTTACAGCGGGAAGTGTATTTTCAAATTTCTCCATACCGCCAAACCAATCAGGTTTGAAAAATTCATTCATCAATGAAGGAAACATCAGGTTATTTCTTCTAACAATACTCATAGTGATACTATTTAATTTTATATAATTTTCAGATTTACAATGAAAAGGGCAAATGATGTACCAAGCTATGTAAACTGTCGTTTTGTCCTGAAAACCCCTGGTATTGCTGCCATTATGGCGTATTTTAATGATATAAGTGTGAATATTTCTATTCGAACCAATCAACTGAAATTGACTTATGGGGTATGCTAAGAGAAGAAATAACTGTTGTGAACGCGGAGAATTTCCGCTTAGTTATAATGTGCCTTAAAGATGTTGATGAGCACGTTCGGAGGAACAATTTTGTTTGGGTACTGGTGCATTATTGATAGCACCTGTTCGATGGCGCCAGGTGGAAGCCCCATGCCCAGACCAATATTACGTAATTTATTCACTTCTGAATCGTGCTGTTCATCTACGTTCATTAGCAAGACTAATCTGTGAAATTGAAGAATGCGTTCTGCCTGGGTCTTAGGTATGATCTTCTCGACTTCGTTTTCGAAAAGAGACTCAAAAGTATCTTTGTCTATTCCCAACTGTTCAGCAACACTCAATAGGAAGAAATACTCCGAATCAGTAATGATATCATCGGCCCTGGCAAATGCGATCATTTCTGCCATAATACTCAATTTTTCTTCAAATGAATTCATTCGGAATAGATTAAGATAGTAACCATCCTCTTTATAACTCGATAAAGGAGTGATTCGTATACGGATAGTAATCCTTTTTCTTAGACTTAGGTGTTAAGAAGTCCGGTTGTTGAAAAAGCTGATAATGTCAGGATAAAACTTCTTTTACCTTGTCGGCTGCTTCCTGGAACTGGACCGCGGAGTGAACAGCCAATCCGGAATTATCAATGATTTCTTTAGCCAGTTCAGCGTTGGTCCCCTGTAAGCGAACAATAATAGGGATCTTAATAGCGTCGCCCATATTTTTGTAAGCGTCAACTATTCCCTGGGCCACACGATCGCATCGTACTATCCCGCCAAAAATATTGATCAGGATGGCCTTTACAGCCGGGTCTTTTAAAATTATACTAAAAGCCTCTTCAACTCTTTTGGCATCTGCTGTCCCTCCTACGTCAAGGAAATTAGCAGGTTCACCACCCGCCATTTTAATTAAATCCATAGTAGCCATCGCAAGACCAGCTCCATTGACCATACAACCAACATTACCATCCAAATCAACGTAATTCAGCCCAACTGAACGCGCTTCAACTTCTATCGGGCTCTCCTCCCTAAGATCGCGCATTTCCGCATACTGTTTTCTACGGTACAGCGCATTGTCGTCTATTGTGACTTTAGCATCTACCGCCATTATTAAGTTGTCGGAAGTTTTTAGAACCGGGTTGATCTCAAATAAACTCGCATCACTTTCCACATAGGCGGTGTAAAGAGAAGAAACAAAGCGAGTCATTTCTTTAAATGACGTACCGGATAAACCCAGATTGAAAGCTATTTTTCTGGCCTGGAATGGCAAGAGTCCAACGGATGGGTCGATCTCTTCCGTATAAATGAGGTGAGGTGTCTTTTCTGCTACTTCTTCGATATCCATTCCTCCTTCGGTAGAATACATAATCATATTCCTTGCGGTAGATCGGTTCAATAGCACAGACATATAATACTCTTCGTGTTCACTCTCTCCAGGGTAATAAACATCTTCGGTCACCAATACCTGGTGTACTTTCTTGCCTTCGGCTGAAGTTTGAGGTGTAATCAGGTTCATTCCAATTATAGAACCGGTAATATGCTCTACTTCTTCAAGGTTCTTGGCCAGTTTTACTCCGCCTCCCTTACCGCGACCACCTGCGTGAACCTGTGCCTTAATCACATGCCATCCGGTTCCTGTTTCGGCGGTAAGACGTTTAGCAGCACGGACAGCTTCATTTGCATTGTGAGCTACAATTCCACGTTGAATGCGCACACCGAAACTCGCCAGTACTTCTTTGCCCTGATATTCGTGAAGATTCATATTTTAATTTTGATGGTTTGGCAGCAAAAATAGAAAACCCAAAGCATTTACACTAATCCCCCATGTACAAATCCATAGCTGAACTACTCAGGCCTTGACACCGGGTAAGCATATTAGGTGAAAAGCGTTTAGTTTTTTAATTTGAAATCCTGGAAATCCAGTGGGTCAAAATTCTTGAAGTGCCCGTTCATATCGATGAGTTCCTTGGTCTTATTCACTTCATTCAGTACCTGGATCGTTCCCAGGAGATGAGATTTAATAAATCCAAGGCGTTCACTTTCCTTTTCCAATTGCAAAAGTTGATACTCCTGCTCATAGGAAAGACCCATCTTATGAGCCAGAACAAAACTGTTAAACTTTTCTACGGGTATCGGACTAAAAGGCACATCCATAATGTGATATAATTCTTCGATCTTAGCCAATACAGCTTTCTTATCCGACTTTCCACCGTCATTTATATTATCCAGGAACTGAACTACACCTCCTGCATATTGTTTGCCCTCCATTTCATTGTCGAAAGTAAGCACTTTGAACACCTGCCTGGCGACACAGACCACGTCCATGGCACCACTTTCATAGGTATTGACTACTTCGACCAACTGGACTTCTGTGCCGTAGGCGATACTGTCGTCTATATATACAGGAATCCCGAAGGTAACTGCATTGGAACGACAATCGTTGATCAGTTGCTTATAGCGTTCTTCAAAAATATGCAAAGGCACCTTTTCACCTGGAAAGAAAACGGATTGTAGTGGAAAAAGAGGAAGCTTCATGGGATAAATATATTTAAAAATATAAACCTCGCCAGAGCTCTTCAAAAGAAGTTATTAACCTAAATTGTTATATATGTAACTTTTTGTTGTAATAATTTAAAAATATAGATTTTTCTTGCGCAGTTCTCCTGGGAGGACTAGATTTGTTTTAAACTCACAGTGATGTTGAAGTATAAGGATTTATTGGAAGTAGCAGATAATTTCGGGGCTCCTGTTTATGTCTATGATGCTCAAAAAATTATCTCCCAATTTCAAAGGCTCACGACTGCGTTCAGCAGTGTCAGGCAATTAAAATTGAATTATGCGGCGAAGGCCCTGTCTAATTTAGCTGTTCTGAAATTGATGAATTCCCTCGGCTCGGGGCTGGATACGGTTTCTATTCAGGAGGTTAAACTGGGCTTAATGGCCGATTTCGCTCCGGAAGACATCATCTTTACACCTAACGGGGTGTCACTGGAAGAAATTGAAGAAGCAGCCGCGCTGGGAGTGCAGATCAATATTGACAATCTATCTATCCTTGAACAGTTTGGAAGTAAACATCCGGATATTCCCGTTTGTATCCGAATTAATCCGCACGTCATGGCGGGTGGAAACACCAAGATTTCCGTGGGCCACAT
Source organism: Flavobacteriaceae bacterium (assembly GCA_051011235.1). Classification (GTDB taxonomy): domain Bacteria; phylum Bacteroidota; class Bacteroidia; order Flavobacteriales; family Flavobacteriaceae; genus JAHEJJ01. The sequence goes on along the minus strand of JBPCUI010000027.1, from coordinate 7,391 downwards.
CGATTCCAAATTCGGGATCAGTATACACCAGATTCCCCATCTACTGCGAATCGTTGAGCTTACCAAGATGCAGATTAATGGTATTCACATGCATACGGGCAGCGACATCCTGGATATTGATGTATTCCTTTATGCTTCGGAGATACTCTTTGATACTGCTCTTAATTTCAAAGATCTCGAATTCATTGATTTTGGCAGCGGATTTAAGGTCCCCTACAGATCCGGAGACATAGAAACCAATATAGAGGAATTGGGACAAAAACTGAGCTCGCGATTCAATGAATTCTGCAAAGATTACGGCAGAGAGCTAACCCTTTCCTTTGAACCGGGTAAATTTTTGGTAAGTGAAGCCGGAGTGTTTCTTGCGAAAGTCAATGTAGTTAAGCAGACCACGTCAACGGTGTTTGCGGGTATCGACAGTGGGTTCAATCATCTTATAAGACCTATGCTCTATGGTTCCAATCACGAAATCATAAATATCTCAAATCCAAATGGCCGGGAACGATATTATTCGGTAGTGGGCTATATCTGCGAAACAGATACTTTTGGGAATAACCGTCGTATCAGTGAAATTTCGGAAGGGGATATTCTTTGCTTCAGGAATGCCGGTGCCTATTGCTTTACAATGGCCAGCAATTACAATTCCCGATATCGGCCTGCCGAAGTACTCTGGTACAATGGAGGAGCCCATTTGATAAGAAAAAGAGAGTCCTTCGACGATCTTTTGATCAATCAGGTAGATATTGAGAATCTCTTTGATAAACCCACGACTAAGGCCAGTTTGAAATAAAGCATAGAAATTTTCGTTAGTTTTGGTATAGTATTTGGACTAAACACTCAAAACAACAAACATGAAAATTTTTACCCCGACAATTTTCAATTTTATATTTCTGGTCTTCATAGGCCTCTCTTCATATCATCTTGAAGCACAAGAAGTTAATTGGTTGAGCCTGAATGAGGCAATGAACCTGGCTCAAACCGAGGACAGCCCTAAAAAGATTTTTATCGATGTGTACACCGATTGGTGTGGCTGGTGCAAAAAAATGGATAAAGATACCTTCCAGAATGCAGAAGTTGCTCTTTATATGAGAGAGAATTTCTATATGGTGAAATTGGACGGTGAAGGAAAAGAGCCTATTGAATTCAGGGGCAAGACCTATAATTATGTTCCCTCGGGCAAGCGTGGATATCACGAACTAGCCGCGGCCTTGTTAAAAGGCCGATTGAGTTACCCCACTGTCGTGTTTATGGATGAAGATCTCAATCTGCTTACCCCGGTACCCGGATACCAAAAGCCAAAACCATTCTTGAATATTGCGCGTTATTTCGGCGACGATATCTACAAAGAAAAAGACTGGCAAACATACAGCGGACAGGGCAAATAGTTTTTCAAATCTACCTCTCAATAAAACGCTATCGGCTGTAGTTTGGAGATTCCTTAGTGATGGTCACATCGTGTGGATGACCTTCATTTATACCGCTCGAAGTCACTTTTATAAATCGGCCTGAATTCTGAAGCGAGCTGATATCCCCAGCACCACAGTAACCCATCCCTGCACGCAGACCACCTATGAATTGATGGATGCTTTCATACAATTCACCTTTATACGGAACACGACCAACAATCCCTTCAGGAACCAACTTCTTAATATCGTCTTCCACATCCTGGAAATACCGGTCTTTGCTACCTTCCTTCATGGCCTCTACAGATCCCATTCCGCGGTACGATTTAAATTTTCGTCCTTCATAAATAATTGTTTCACCAGGAGATTCCTTGGTGCCGGCCAGTAAGGAACCAAGCATGACACTGTCAGCGCCAGCCGCTATTGCCTTGGGTATATCACCGGTATAACGAATTCCGCCGTCGGCGATCACCGGTACACCGCTGTCCTTAATAGCCGTGGCAACTTCCAGAACGGCAGAAAACTGTGGGAATCCCACGCCGGCTACAACACGGGTGGTACATATAGATCCGGGACCTATACCGACTTTCACAGCATCGGCTCCGGCCTCCACAAGATAGCGTGCGGCATCTGCAGTAGCAATATTGCCTACCACCACTTCCAGGTTTGGAAACTTCTTCTTAATGTTCTTTAGGATATCGACAACTCCCTTTGTATGCCCATGTGCCGTATCAATGACAATTGCATCTATTCCAGCCTTGACAAGGGCTGCTGTGCGTTCTAATACATCGGCGGTCACTCCTACAGCGGCAGCGACCCTAAGCCTGCCAAACTTGTCCTTATTTGCAATCGGCTTCTGGTTGAGTTTAGTAATGTCGCGAAAAGTGATAAGCCCTACGAGTTTGTTCTCCCCATTGACTACCGGCAGTTTTTCAATTTTGTTTTCCTGCAGAATACCTTCAGCTTCCGCCAATGAAGTACCTTCTGCAACGGTCACCAGATTAGTGGAGGTCATGACTTCAGTAAGAGGCCGTTCGTCGTTTTTTTCAAATCTAAGATCCCGATTGGTAACTATCCCCAGGAGTTTACTGTTCGAGTCCACAATGGGTATCCCGCCAATACTGTGTTCTCTCATACTCGACTTGGCATCGCCGACCAATGCCTCCAATGGCAGGGTTACAGGATCCATAATCATCCCGCTTTCGGCTCTTTTTACACGGCGTACTTTGATAGCCTGAAGCTCAATGGTCATATTCTTATGCAAGACACCTATACCACCCTCCCTCGCCATAGCAATGGCCATTTTGGATTCGGTAACGGTGTCCATAGCCGCCGATATAATCGGTACGTTAAGCGTGATATTTCTGGTAAACCGACTTTGAATGTTGACATCCCTGGGTAGTATTTCCGAATAAGCAGGAACCAGGAGTACGTCGTCATAAGTAAGACCTTCTCCAAGGATTTTTTTAGAATGAGCTTCCATGGCAATTAAGGATTAATTGCGTGCAAATATACTATTTTAATACCAAAAGTAACTACCGGCCTCAGCCGTTAACTGCAGGTCTGCTGACCGCGAGTTGAAAGAGGATCAAAAAGGCCGATACTGCGAAGGTTAATGTCATCAAAATTCCCGAAAATACTACGACATATTTCATCCATAAAAGCCCGGTCCACATAAAATAAATTCCCCCAAAAGTCAACAGAACAGACAAAAATGGTTCTACCGTTAAGAAGAGTTTCCACGACTTAGGCAAGCGGGTCATCCACAGTATTGCACCTAGAAGAAAAAAAATAAATGACATTGAGAGAATGTGAGTATGGATAATTGACAACATTTCATGCTCACTTTTTTTAAACTTCATGATAGGAGCGTTTGCATTATCCTCATTGCCCAAATAGTTTTCTTCGACACCAGCCGGGGCCACTGAATTGGTTTGATCGACAAAAGCCAATCCACTAAAAAACCCTATCGACAATACCACTACAAAGACTGCAATAAAACACTTTATCTCCCTGGGAAAGGTTTGAAGAAGGCCATTATATTGCATTACAAAACCTCATTTTCCTGCAGAAGTCCGATAGTTTGAAGCAAATTGTCCATCGAATTGGTCATTGAGCGTACGGAAATTGTAGCCCCTGAGATCCCATCTATATTGGTTTCGTGATTTACCCTGTCGTATCCACTTGTACCAATGAATTGTTTTAGCCAGCGTTTGCTGCCAATTTCTCCCCCATATTCCTCACGGTAGATAAGCACTTTAGAATGAACGATCTCAAGATCGCCATTAAAGAGTACCAGGTAATCGAATTCTGCGGTCTTACTGGGTGCCTTATCTACAAAGGCATAACCGATAAGTAGATCGCTCACTTCAACTCTAAAGAAATTGTCTGCTGTAATCTTAACTGGTAATTGCAAGTTTAAACTATTTGGAACAGCGACAGCTACAAGATTAAATTCCTCAATCTCAAATGTTTTGTTTACCTCTTTATCTACCTTTTTCTGAATATTACCGGGCAATCCAAATCCCAGCAATAGGAATGAAAGAACAAATAGTAGAATAATAATACCGCTACAATGCCGCATAAGGCAAATTTATTAATTTAGACTTAATCTTAATAAAGAAAACGCTACTAAATTTGTTAAATTAATTCCGTGGGTTTTCTGAATTAGAACCACACCCCAATACCAAAGTTCAATCGATCCGGGGCATCGCCACCATCCAGTTCATTTCTTCGAAACTGATAGTCTCCTTTCACTACTACTCCGGGCGCGATATGATATGAAAGTCCGGTTGTCAGATCGGCTCTGTCATAGGAGCGATTCCGCGAGAGGGAACCTGCCGTATCCGCGTGCGTGTCGTATTGCTCGTACCTCGCAAAGACAAAGAGTCTTTGTTGTTTAGCAAGAGGCAGCACATTAAAGGCGCCTTCTATGTACCAGCCCTGGAGTCTGCTACCCAGATCCTGTCCGGTAAGATTATTATAAGCCTCAGTATCCGATAAAGAGGCATTGACGAACTGCCCTCTTGCCGTAAATCGCTTGTAAGCGTACCGGGCATCCAGGCCAATCATGGTGACCCCGATATCCGCACCATCAAGTCCGTCCGTATCATCATCCGGCTGAGTACGTCCAAAATATCCCGCCAATCCGAGCCTGAGTCCGGGAATGCCATAATAATCGAGCTTAGTTGAAAAAGTAGGGCTGTTAATGGTTGACTTAATGCCTTTTTGACGACCCCCGCGCAGACCGTTCGAGCCTTTTAATAGCCCCAGCACCCCTCCTTCTCCATCCAGTTCCGTAGACTTGAAGCCATTGAACACATACGCCTGGTATCCGAGTGATATGGAATTAAATCTGCCAAATACGCCTAAACCTATTTCCCGCCAGGTTGTCGGGACGATCACATTGTCAACGGCGGGTCGCTCGCTGCCATTAAAAGTAGTTGGTTCGTGAAACTCATTGACAATTCCCATAGGCACCAGCATAAGTCCGCCTCTGAGATTAACATTAGGCGCAACGTTGTAGTTGACAAAGGCCTGCTCTACAAAAACTTCCTCTACATGTTCCACCTCGATTTCAGTAATGAATTGTGTTTTATCGTTAAATCGGTACCCAAAAAGGAGTACTAATCGCTGCACATCCAATTCGCCGTTGGCGTCTTCAGGTTGATTGTACAAGATCTCACCATAAACACCCACAGTAACAGCAGAAGCGTAATTCCCCGACAACAACCTTTGAGCTGCATTCAGTTGTTTCTGAGGGTCAAAAGTAATAGAATCCATCTGGGTTTGTGAAAAAGATAAAGTGCTTGTAATCAATAGTATACACAGATAAATATATCTCATAGTATTGATTTATTTTTATTTAGACTGTTTATAAATAATTGGTTGGAACGAGGCAAATATAGTACAGCCGAAGGAATAAAAAAAGATTATTTAAAATAATTCTAAATAAAAAATGGCTTTTAATATTTGTACCTGACAGCTCTAAAACGGATCCGTTTAGTAATAAGAAGTGAATAGCTCAGTTGCCTTATTATGAGCTGCCTCAAAAAACATCCAGTTGATTCCGGATTCAACTTTTGCGGCCGTAAAATAGGAAAGCATTTTTTCGGTTGGCATGTTACCTGTAAGCTCGTCTTTAGCCATCGGGCAGCCCCCGAAACCTTGCACAGCACCATCAAATCTACGGCAGCCCGATCTAAATGCGGCATCAACCTTTTCATGCCAGCGTGTGGGTATTGTATGAAGATGTGCGCCAAATTCAATATGGGGGTAGGCCGGAATAAGATTGGAAAATAAATACTCGATCACTTCAGGTGTGGAAGACCCTATTGTATCGGAAAGTGAAAGGGTCTTTACCCCCATAGCGGCCAGCTTCTCGGTCCATTCGCCTACTATTTCCACATCCCATGGATCTCCATAAGGATTGCCAAAACCCATGGATATGTATGTCACGACTTCCTTGTCGCTGGAATGGGCAATTTCGAGTATCTCTGAAAGTACTTCAACTGATTGGCCGATAGTCTTATGCGTATTTCTCATCTGAAAATTCTCTGAGATCGAAAAAGGATAACCCAAAAAATCAATTTGCTCAAACTGTGATGCATCCCGGGCACCGCGGACGTTAGCTACAATTGCAAGCAATTTACTCCTGGATTCCGATAGATCTAAGGATTCTAAAACCTGAGCCGTATCGACCATCTGAGGTATGGCCTTGGGAGAAACAAAACTACCGAAATCAATAGTATCAAAGCCACACCCTAAGAGTGACTGAATATAACGCGCTTTTTCTATCGTAGGAATAAAGGCCTTGATTCCTTGCATCGCATCGCGCGGGCATTCGATAATCTTGACCTTTTCAAGCATAGAAATAAAGACTAAATGGTTTAAAACTAGTATATATTGCCCAATGCAAATCAGCTTTAAATAGAGAAATTCCTAGCATTTATATCTTTCGAAGTAAAGCACTATTGATTTCTTTTACCAGGGCAGGGCCTTCATAAACAAAACCTGTCCAAAGCTGTATTAAATCAGCACCGGCTTCGAATTTTTCGATCGCATCGGCAGCAGAATGGATCCCTCCTACCCCAATTATGGCGAATTTCTTCTTCCTGTTCTCCACAATATATCGAATAACTTCAGTGCTACGTTCTCTTAACGGTTTTCCGCTTAATCCACCTTTTTCCTCAACAAAAATTAAGTCCGACTTAAGACCAGTCCTTGAAATTGTGGTATTTGTGGCGATTATGCCATCCAGCCCGGTATGTTCTACTATCTCTATGATATCCAGCAATTGATCCTCATTTAAATCCGGGGCAATTTTCAAAAAAATAGGTTTCTCCTTTTTCCCGTGCTCGACGGCTAATCGTGTATTCTCCCGATTTAATTCCCTGAGCAATTGCGTTAATGGCTCCTTTTCCTGTAATTCGCGCAGACCAGGTGTATTTGGAGAACTTACATTTACCACGTAATAATCCACATATTCAAAAAGGACATCAAAACAAATAAGATAGTCTTTGGCAGCTAATTTATTGGGCGTGTCTTTATTCTTGCCAATATTCCCTCCCACCAATACATTTTTATTCTTTTTCAATCGATCAACCGCTTCGAAGACCCCACCGTTGTTGAAACCCATACGATTTATTATTGCCCGGTCTGTTTTTAACCTAAACAGGCGTTTTTTCGGATTTCCAGCTTGCGCCTTGGGTGTAAGGGTCCCTATTTCGATAAATCCGAATCCAAAATTCGAAAGTTCATTATATAGTTTTGCGTCTTTATCGAATCCCGCGCCAAGACCGACGGGATTCTGAAAACGCAAGCCGCATATTTCACGCTCAAGCCTTTTATCCTCAACCGTATAAATCTTTTTAATAATCGGAGACAATCCGAGATTCCCGGCAATTTTTATGATTTTAAAAGACCAATGATGAATGCGTTCCGCATCGAAAAGAAAAAGCAGTGGTCTGATCAGGGACTTGTACATTA
>JBPCUI010000026.1:0-4575 GCA_051011235.1 Flavobacteriaceae bacterium | reverse complement strand
TTTGTTGATGGTCCGGATGGGTGCTCTCAACCAGCGTAATAGCACGGGCCAATACGGTAGTATCGCCGTTTAGGATACCTTTGGTCAGCTCTTCAATGGAAAGAATCTTCTTTCGATTCGAACGGACCTTTGAAATACTCTCTGATACCGGGTTCTTACCTTTTGCCAAATTTATTTGTTAAGAGGTACTTTCACCTGTGTCTCATCCCAATAAAGTCTTAAATACAACTGATCACCTTCCTCAAAATCTATGGTAAAACTTTCCACGGACTGAGCTAATTTTTCAACCGGGACAACAACCTGTAGTATGTCTTGTTCCGGATTTCTGGTGGTTTCCCGACCACCACTGCTGAGTGTAACTCCCCAATCCGGGATCTCTTTATTCAGAATAACCGTCCAGGATTCCTTGCCGGGTATGGTCCACAGCGAGTAGTTCCCTGCCGGTAATGCCTTGTCAATCACCGTAATATCTGATCTGGTTTCAAAAGATGTCGGTTCATTTGCGCCGGTACGCCAAACCGTATCATATGGGACCAGCTCCCCAAAAATTACCCGTTCTTTTTTGAAAGGGCTGCTGTAGTTAACCAATAGATCATATCCATTCATTGTGTAAGCAGAAGTTTTTTCAGGACTGTTTTTCTTAGTCTGTTTCTTCAGATAGGGCATGCCTACAAAAAAGAAAAGAAGTATCAGGGCGGCCAAAACAATGAGAATCCATTTTAATACTTTCATAGGAAGTGTTTTCTGTTAGTAACGATCTAATTTACTAAATCAAATTCAAAAATAGCGCTGTTTATATACCTTTCTCCCGGCATTAGGACACTCGATGGAAATTGCGGCATATTAGGAGCATCCGGAAAGTTCTGAGTCTCAAAACAAATTGCCGGGAAGCCAGGTGGTGTATAGACCACTACAGCAGGCTGATTACTGCTAATGCGCATCCGGATACCCGATTTTTCAGAAAAAACTTCTCCGACTAATCCATTGCCATTTTCACATACAAAAGGTGTATCCATACGCGTGGATTCCACTCTTTTTTCCTCCCGGAAATCGAATTCTGTACCTTCCACTTCCAATAGCTGACCGGTGGGAAGGAGTTTTTGATCTGTTTGCAGCATTGACGGGCAATGAAGTTTTAAATTGTAGTGGTCAATGGTTGCCATATCATCGAGCCTGAAATAGCTGTGATTGGTCAGATTGACCACAGTTGGCCTGTCGGTAACCGCTTCGTGTAAGATGTGCAAAGCATTCTTTTTGAGCGTATAAGTCACCTGTGTTTTAAGCTCGCCCGGATAACCTTCTTCAAGGTGCGGACTTAGGTAAGAGAAAATCAATGCGGGCGCATGATCATTTTTATTTACCTGCACCTTCCAGAATTTTTTGGCAAATCCTTCACGACCCCCATGCAGATGAACACCTTTTTCCTGAAATAGTTCATAACGCTGCTTTACCAAAGAAAACCCACCTCCTGAAATTCTTCCTGCAAATCTTCCAACTACAGCGCCAAGCGATATCTTATCCTGAAGGTAGTCCTCCGCATCCTCCAGGCCAACCACAACATTAACAGGCTGCCCATTTTTATCGTGAAGTATAAGCTTCTGAATAACAGCACCGTAATCCAATGCTGTAAGGCTTAAGATGCCGTTATTAATTGTAACTTGTTTCACGCGAAATTATATTTTCTTAAATGTACTTGATTTTTGAAACATGTAATTTTTTGTACCGTCTTTTAGTATAACAACAACACGCATTGAAATTGGATTCCAAGCTGTCATTTCACATTGATCTGGTAGAAAAGTGCAAAGCCAACGATCGAAAAGCACAAATGAAACTCTATCGTCAGTATTGCGATGGTATGTTCTGTGTGGCGATGCGATTTCTAAAGAATGAAGATGATGCAGAAGATGTATTGCAAGAGGCGTTTATCAAAGCCTTTCAAAAACTGGATCAGTACAGTGGTGAAGTAACTTTTGGTGCCTGGCTCAAGAGAATTGTGATCAACAAGTGCCTGGACTTTATCAAATCGAGCAAAATGAAGTATACGGAAATTCAGGAGCACACATTGCATATTGTAGAGGATGATGATTGGACCGTAGCAGAGGGGATTTCGATTGAAGAAATAAAGGCCGCCATGGACTTACTCCCTGACAAATACAGACATGTTGTAAAATTGTTTCTGGTTGAGGGCTATGATCATCAGGAAATTTCACAAATACTGGATCTGAGAGAAACCACCTGCAGGACCCGATTATTGAGGGGAAAAGGTTATTTAAAGGAATTGTTAAAAGAAAAACGCTATGTCACAGGATCTTAGAAAACTCTTGAAAAAAGAAAGAGAACGAAAGTTCAGAATGAAAGAAGGTCATGAAGATCGATTCATGGAGCGACTGGATGTATCTATGCCAAGGCAGCATAAAAGCTTTTTACCCTATTGGGGTATAGCTGCTTCAATTGTTGTATTACTAGGTCTGGGAATATACTTTTTTAGTATAAATGAAAATTCGGATCTACCTGTAAAAACTACTGTGGTTAGTAAGGAAGATACCCAGGAGAAAAATGAGGGGATTTCACTGGGAGATTTATCACCGGATTTAAAGAAAATTGAGAATTACTATGTGGCGAGTATCAATCTGGAACTATCACAACTTGAAGTCTCGGCAGACAACAAAGCATTAGTTGACGGTTTTATGGAGCGCCTCGGTGAATTAAACGTGGAGTACAATGACCTCAATAAGGAATTGAATAATATGGGTCCAAATGATCAGACAATTTCAGCTCTCATACAAAACCTGCAATTGCGACTGGAACTCTTACATAAATTAAAGGATAAATTAAATGAATTTAAATCATCAAAAAATGAACAAGTTGAATCAAATACTATTTAGAATAATTCCTGCGGTTGCGCTGGTTTTCAGTTGTGCCTTATCGGCACAGACCCAGAAGAAAACCTATTCCGAGACTTTTAGCGTAGACGGGAATACGGTGCTGAATATCAATACAAGTCATACCGATATTGAATTTGATACCTGGAACAAGAACCAGGTACTGGTAGAAGCTGTAATTGAACTGGAAGGTGCTTCGGAAGAGGAGGCTGAGAAATATTTTAAGAACAATGGGATCAAAATTTTAGGAAACAGCAGTGAAATTGAGATTAGTAGCAGAAGTGGGGGCCCCTGGAGCACGGCGCATATTGCCGGAGTGCCGGGCTACACCGATGATATGGTAATTGAAATTCCTGATATTCCGGATGTAGAACCGTTTTTTATCGATATCGAAATACCGGACCTGCCAGACATCCCTATGTTGGCAGATGTACCTCCTATGCCGCCAATGCCGCCAATGCATATCGGAGAATTCGATTATCAGGAGTATCAGGAAAGGGGTGAAGAGTACCTGGAGGAATGGCGCAATGAATTTCAGAAGACATTCGATGATGAATGGGCTGAGGAAATGAAGGAATGGGGTGAGCAGCTCAAGGCCAACATGAAAGAACATCAGGACCAGCAAAAAGAACACCTTAAAGAGCGGGAAGAGATTATGAAAGAACACGAAAAGGAGAGGGAAGAACTAATGAAGGAGGCCGAGGAGTTGCGCGAAGAGGCCATGGAAGAGCACAAGAAGGCAATGGAAGAAGCGAGAAAAGTAAGAGAAGAAGAAAGGGAGGTTCACCGGAATGTAATTATCTCCTCCGACAAAGCCCACGCTCCAAAAATTTACTATCAATCTTCCGATGGCAAAAGCAGGAATTACAAAGTGAAGCGCAGCATTAAGATTAAGATGCCCAAGTCTGTGAAACTCAATATGAATGTGCGTCACGGAGAAGTAAAACTTGCCGAAAATACCGTGGATATAAATGCAACCTTGTCTTATGCAAGGTTGCTGGCTTCCACAATTGACGGAGATGAGACCAGTATTGAAGCCGCTTACACACCTGTAAGTGTGCAACAGTGGAATTTGGGAAAGTTAAACACCAAATTCTCCGAAGATATCGCATTAAAAGACGTGAAATATCTCACTTTGGATGCAATTTCTTCAGAAGTGACCATAAATAGGTTACTTAAAAGCGCAAAGGTTAAAAACAACCTGGGATCGCTTCATATTCAGGCAGTTTCGCCCGATTTTAAAGAAATAGACATTTCAGTCCAAAATGGTCAATTGGAGTGTGTACTACCGGCTATTGATTATAATATCTATGCCAAGGGCACATATAGTGATTTTAGTTTTCCAAGTGAATTGACTTTAGAGAAATCAGAAAACGGATCACAGACTGTATACAAAGGATATAATTTAAAGGAGCGCGCTAACAGGTCTATTGTTATCAATTCCAAATACAGCGAAGTTGTACTCGAGAATTAATTATTGCTTTAAAATCAATGTCCCAAATATATTTGCATCTATCCAACCCTGGTTTTTGTCCTCACCCGGCACAAACACCGATCCGATAAAATTTTCACGTTCCTTGCTGCCATCGTTATCACAATAGGCCAGTGCAAATCCAATCTTTTTATTTTCTTCAAGGATAACAGGCCTATTTGTACCTTCATCCACATAGGTGTCCGGGTATAGTTTAATACT